>DBGFJU010000052.1:0-11880 GCA_048529485.1 Collinsella aerofaciens
GAACTGAGTCTTAGAAACAAGACTATGGTAGATTGTTTCAAGGCTTGATTAGTATAACCAAGGACGCGTTCCGGTCAACCGAGAATTTTAAAAAAGTTTTTGAGCACAGCCTCGGTTCTATAAATCGGCACGTCAGAGGCATCAGTCGGCAGCAAGAAGTTTTTCGCTCAGAGCCGCACGGGCAAACTCACTTGGCGTCATCCCCTCGGCAGCCGCCCGTCGACGAATGGCCTCCTTCATTCCCAGAGGAATCTTGACCGACAGCGTTGCCGTCCCCTCACCTGAGAGCGGGGGCCGTCCATGCACGATCCCACCAACGGTGTGTTCGCCATCCGGTAACTCTCCGCGCTCGTACGACTCGCACCACGCGTCAATCATTTCATCCGTTACAACCTGACCATTAGCGGCCGTATACGTCTTGCTCATCATCGACCCCTCTGCCGAGCTCGCTCGATCTCTTGCCAGAATTTCTTCTGAACCGGAGACAGGGCATGAATAATGAGCCATCCACGAATTAGTTCGACCGCAACAAGTTCCACACTTCGACCATCTGGAAGCCATCCAATGGCAAGCCATCTCGGCGGCTCGTCCTCCGACTCGCGGCGAATGCACTCAGTAACCGCGAACCAGGCACCTAGTACCTGCTTTCCGTCAGGTGCTTTTTAGCGTTGGGATGGATCTCAACATCCATGCATCTTCTCCTCCATCTTACCCAATTTCGTATGACGAAAGTCCGCTGTCGCCAATCTCTTACGCCGGCACTTGTTGGAGGGCGGGAGGTGTAGCGAGGATTGAAGGGCGTTCCAATACCGCCCAGGCGCCGGGGCAGGAGCACATACACCAGGGACATACGTTTTCGTAGCGCGCGAGGATATTGCCGCGTGCATCGATGAAGGCGATGTCGATGGGATAGGCCATAAAACACGTATGGACCGAAGAGCAGCGTGGAAACGCCATGACGAGCGGCAGGCCGTTGGCGGCAACCGGACGCCGTCCCAGCATGCCGCGCAGGCGCACGGCAAACGACTCCGCCACCACAAACTCGGCCGGCGTCCAACCCAGCCTGTTGAGTGCCCGCGCGTAAGCGATGTAGGACGAGACCGCGGTCACATGACCACCCCCGGACGCCACGGATCGACCGTCACCGCGCGCTCGTGCGACAACGTTGTCGGCGCCCCCAGCGGAACGCCAGCGATGCTGAGAGAAGTCGGCCACGGCTCATAGTGCATGGTGCAGGTGTAGGTCCTAAACGTACCGGATAGGGAGAGCAGGCCACCATCCGATGCCTCCGCGCCTTGCTCGCTCGACACTTCGATCTGCAAGTCATAGCCTTCCATGGCATTCAGAATTTGAGTCTGAACCGTCGCCGAGGCATCGGCAGAGCTCTCGTCACCCTCCCCGCCCGGCGCCACAGCGTGCGCCAGCACGATGTCGGGCACCACGCGGTCGAAGCGCGCGACAGCGCTGGCAAAGATCATGACGTTGTACACGATGAGTGCCAGCACCAGCAAAACGGGCGTAACCACTGCCATCTCAACCGTCGCTTGGGCGCGCTCCTCGCGCAGACGCATGCGGATACTCATTACGACCCACCGCCCAGAGCGCCAACCAGCGTGGCGACATCGACGGTGAGCGGGATGGAGCCACCGCCGGGCAGAGGAATCTCCGCAAGTGTGAACACCGTACCGCTAATGGTGCGTTCGACTTGATATTCCAACGCCTCGCAAAGCGCCTTGGGATCGGTCACGCCCAACGGAATACTTCGCAGTTTGTCTTGCGTTTGAGAGAGACCCGCAATGTCAGACCCCGGACTCTTAATGACGTTGGCGGAATCGGTCAGCACCGGCTTTCGCAGGCGCAAGTCGCACGGTTCCAAACCTAGCGCCGCCACGGACGCCGAAACGGTATCGCCGAGCCACGATGCAATGGAGCCCAACGCACCGCCGCCCCCTCCTAGGTCTTTAATCATCTCGTCCATAAGTTCGTCGGCCGAACCTTGGATGTCTCCGTATCCCACGAGTAGCCGTCCCCAAACATCCATGACGCCGTCGAGCACGCCGGCAACGCCGCCCGAGCGTTCCTTCAATGTCGAGAAAAATCGCGAAAGCACGTTGTTTTGCGCCGTCGCCTCATCGGGGGCCAGCACCGCGGCAGAGATAGCACCGCGATCGCCAAGCCTGACTGCCGCGTTAAACGAGGAGTTAAGTTGATCGGGGCTGGTAATGTCACCCGAAACTGCAAAGGCGACCACGCCGTTACGGCCAGGTGGGGCGATACGCGGGCGCTCGCCGGAAAGCGCTTTAATGGCCTGGTCAAACGCATTGCCCGCACGGTCGGCCTCATCCTCGGTCTGACGCTCAAGTTCGAGTTCTTTGTTGCGGCATTCGACGTAGTCTTCCAGAGCCTCTTTGAATCGATCAAAGTGGTACTCAAAGCCGTTTTCGATAGAGGTTGAAGGCGCCGCAACAGCACCAAGCGACGAAACGCCAAAATGGCATTTGCTGCATTTATCCTGTCCATCGTAATCGGCAACCGAAGCAAATCCGCTCGGCGTCCCTTTCTTATAGTTAGGGCAGGTCGTCCCGTAATGCAGATACGCCTTGTCATCGTTCACGCTCGTCGGCCACACCGCATCGGTATAGAGCTCCGTCGCCCGAACCTCATCAGAGTTGCGCGGCAACAGTGGAATATAGGAGGAAACCCTGTCTCCGTTCTCGGTTATATATGCCCGATCGACCTCCGCACTCGCATAGGTATAAAACGCCTTACGCGCCGCAGACTCTGCCCTCATCTCGACACTCGAGCCGTGGGGCTTCTCATTTGTCAGACGCCAATGGTAGTAGTCCTTCGCGCGATCAAGGGCAACTTGAGGCTCCCACGTAACGCTCGAAGCGTAATGCGGATTTTGAACACCGGAGAGATCCGTTAGGCTTTTCGCGCGCTCCCACATACACGAACAGCTGCCGACCGAACCTTTATCCGACCCGCCACAGTCCGCAAGCCAGGCGCGCTCCTTTGCCTTCGCCGTCTCCTCCGAGGCCTTCCGCAGCTCCTCGGCCGCACGCTCTAAATCATCTGATGTGTCTTTAATGGTATCGGTCGAGATCTCTGACCCTTTGAGCGCAGCGAAGTCCGATTCGGATGTCCTGGGCACGGCAAGCGCCGTACCGGTATAGGCCACACTATCGGTATCCTGCGCCGACACCGCCTGCGTGGCACGCGCGGCGATCAGATATGGCAGAGCCGTCTCGATTTTCTGTAAGCCTTCCGATGCGCTTTTGGCAAACTTGTTGCGCGTTTTAATGATCTCAATCCCGGTGTCGACCATATTGCCGGCAACTGGTTCGGCACCTGGGATGAGGATGGCGACCAGGCCCGTCCCGATTGTGGCAAACCCCGCCAGCCCCAGACTCAAGATGCTCGCATCAACCACCGTGGCAGCCGTGTGATAGGACGACACTACGTTGGCACCCGCCAGCGCGCCGCTATCGGCCGCCACCTGGGTATCCCCGGCACGCGACATGCTCCATATCGCCGCGGTCGACGAAAACAACAACGTGAGCACCACTAGGATGACCACGGCAGAAGAAAGCGTGGTGTAGGCACCGTCTTCGATAAACAGATCGACACCGGCGCGGCCCATAAAGCCGCCTCGTTTGCGATGGCAGCTCGGACGGCGCGTCAAAACGCATCTAGACCAGAAACGCTTAATCCCATGCAGCAATCCACGAATCATAATCTCCCTCCAGCCATTCGGGACGCGATTGATACGAGACATCGACCTTGAGCTCAACGTAGCCGCCCTCGGCGGTACCACCCATAGCCTGCGCAAACGCACCGATCACAGGCAACGGCTTGACCTCGCCGGAAACGGACACGGACGAGACGCCACCCGCACCGGCCCGGCCAAGCTCGATATCCCACGACAACGGCCCGCCGGCATGAAAGATCGAAACGTTGGGCACTGCGGCAAGCCGGCGGCGGGTGAACTCCTTAAGATCGTCGTCCTCCGCCGTCGTCGTGGTCATGAGCCGCGCGGTCTCGGCGGCGGCAGACTCCATGACCGCGCGCGTATAAAGCAGGCACACCGGTTGCAGTGCGAGAAGGATGAGCGTCAGAAACGTCGGCAGCAAAAAAGCAGCCTCGACCGTAGACTGCGCCCGGTCCTCGTGCGCGATATCAATACAACGCGATGTCCCTAGCGCCCGCGGCGGCGTCGATAACCGACATCGAGGCAACGCCATGGGATGCCGCCCGCTCAACCAGCGCCGCCAAGCGTCCATCGGTGCCAGCACGCCAAAGTCCCGCAATCGCCAGCACGATCGATAGCAGCGCCACCGTGACGATGGCGTATTCCACAGTCGCTTGGGCAACCTCTTCACGCAGAACGCCATGCATTTCACGATCCCTCCTTTGAGCTTATTGTTTGCGGGACCAGGCGCACCGCGCGCAGACGACATGAAGCATCGCCAGCATCCGCGGCAACCGTCACCATATCGACCCAGCCGCGCCCATCGCGCACGATGGCGCCCCATACGTTGCCCTTAATATCGAGATAGCCGCTCAGGGCGAGCTGGGCCGTTGGCACCTCGCGGTAGGCGCGTAACATATCCGCCGCTGCCTCGGTCATCGGTCGGTCCTCGGACCATGCAAGCCGGACCGCAATCGCGTTGTCCTCAGGCGAATCCGTCGTAGTGCCAGACCGCTTGTCGAGCGTCCGCAGAAAGGTTTGCGCCGTGACAGCGACATCCGAATCGTCCGCATCTCGCATCTCATCTTTTTGAGACGCCACCGCCGAATCTGAGCCCGAATCGAAGGCGGCCCCAGGACGCTGCTGCCGCGCGGCGTTAAGCCCCCAAAGCACCGCCGCCATCGCCACGATCAGGCAAGCAAACACCAGCAGCACCCCGATGGAGCGCTCGCCCTCTACAGGCTGTTGATGCCCTCGCTGATCGCATCCCATAGCTCTTTAACCTTGCCCTTAAATGCGACGATGGCGATAATCGCGATCACCACGAGCACGCCGACCAAGATGGCATACTCGGTGGTACCCTGTGCACTCTCCTCCTGCAGTAGCTCCTTGGCGCGCTGACGAACATATGCCGCCCGGCAAAACGCCCAGCCCTGGACCTTGCCAGCAGCGTCAGTCATCGTGTTCATGTATTCCTCCCTACATCATCCCGCCTGCTCCCAGCAGCGGGCCCAATATGGACAGAAGCAACGCCGGCAAGATGAGCGTGCCGGTGGGAATCAGCAGCTTGACGGGCGCACGCTCGATCTCGCGCTCGACCGCGGCGCGATGAGCCGCACGGATCTCGCGACTTTGAGCGGCCAGCGTCTCGGCAAGTGGGGCACCCAGGGCGAGTGCCTGCCCCACCGTAATGGCAAAGGTCTCGAGCGCTCGCACGTCCAGGTCGCGCGCGGCGACCAACAACTCGTCCTCACGCGTGCCCACGCCCACCTGCCACGCCATGCAGGCCCGCTCAAGGCGAAGAGCCAGCACTGACCGGCGGTTGGCGCAGAAAATCTCAAGCGCTGCATCAAACGAAAGACCGGCCGAAAGACCCAAGCGCACAACATCGATCATCTCGGACACTTCGCCGAGCGAAACTCGCGCCGGGCCGCCCGCTCCAACCGCGCCCTTCACTCGCGCGGTCAGGGCATCGACCACCGAGCGACCCGCGGCAGCGACCAGCACCGCCTCGCGCTTGCAGGCCCCTGCGATCTTGCGCGCATCCGCCCGATCCAAACCCGTCGCGACAAATACACTCAGGGCGCACAGGCAAGCCACAACTGCAACTGGGGCGCTCATAGCTCCACCCTCATAATGCGCCGGATAACCACCAGGGCAACGGCGTTGAGGGCAAGACCCAGCACCACAGCGCCCGCGCCGGCAGGCGTCGCAAGACCGCGACGAAAATCTGCCGAAAGCAGCGCCAACACCGCGCACATGCCCGCCGGCATCGCCGCGACCATATGCGCAGACATGCGAGCCTGCGACGTCTTAACATCCAGGCGGCGCTTGAGCTCAATGCGCTCCCCCACCATGCTCGACGCCTCGGACAGTAAGTCGGCAAGCGGAGCGCCAGTGCGCTGTGACACCTTAAGCGCCAAGGTCACAAGCGAAAGACCGGGGGCGTCGATGCGCACGAGCAAGTCATCGAGCGCGTCGGTCGCCGAGATGCCGCAATCGATCGCCGCCGCTACCCGCAAAAACTCGGTATGTACCGGCTCTTGCGCATGAGCGCCCACAAAGCGCATGCCCTGGGCCAGCGAATGTCCCGAGGCAAGCGACATGGAAAGTGCGGTAAACGCCTCGGGCATGGCCTCTTCTGCATCGTGTTGCTCGCGCCGGCTCTCAAAGCCATCCCGAGCGGCGCCAACGGCAATCGGAGCAACAAGTCCCAAGGCAAATCCGAGGGGCGATAACGACACCATCGTTAGTAAAACGCAGCAGATACCGCTCGATAGCAGCAGAAACGCCAAACGCCCCGAAGCATCCTCGATCACGAGGCCAAGGCGATGCGCCGGAGCCAGCGATGCCCACGAACGGGCGATCTTTTTCAGCAGATCGTTTTCCACCAGCTCACGCGGCAGCTTCTCTGCCACCGTCTCGAGCGCCTGACGCGCCAGCTCCACCGGCGGTACCTGCGGCACACGAGGTTCCGCCCCGCACGCCGTCGCAACAGAAAACCCTGCCAAACCCCCTACGACGAGGGGCACAGCGACCTCCATTCGTCCACCTCCTCTTGTGTGAGCGTCCCCGACCGCAGGCCTTCTGCGATAAATGGCGGCTCGCGGTCAAGCTTCCAGGTGCGCTCGGCGGCATCGAAAGTCACATAGCGCTCGAGCTCTACGCCGCCCGACGCGGCGCGACGCACCCCCGAATACGAGGAGACGAAACGCCTGCCATCGGCGTGGCGCTCGGACATCACGATGCCGTCGAGCGCCATGGCAATCTGCTCCTCGATGAGCTCGCTCGGCAGATCGATGCCATAACGTGCAAGCAACGTCAGACGCACCACGGTCTCCTGCTCGGAACCCGCATGAAGCGTGGTGAGCGACCCGTCGTGGCCCGTGTTCATGGCCTGCAACATGTCGCAGCACTCGGCACCGCGCACCTCGCCCACCACGATGCGGTCGGGGCGCATGCGCAGGGCATTGGTCACCAGGTCGCGGATCGTCACCGCGCCCTCGCCCTCAATTGAAGCCTCGCGCGCCTCTAGACGCACCACGTGCGGATGATGCGCAAACTTGAGCTCGGCAGAGTCCTCGATCGTCACGATGCGCTCGCCGGTGGAAATCTCACATGACAACGCGTTGAGCAGGGTGGTCTTACCAGATCCCGTGCCTCCCGCAACCGCCAGGTCCTGTCGCAGCGACACCGCGCACGACAGCAGCTGCGCATACCAAAGCGGCAGCGACCCCAGCCCCACAAGCTCGTCCAGCGAGCAGATGCGGTCCGAGAACTTTCGGATGGTGAGAATCGGTCCGTCAATCGCCACAGGCGGAATCACCGCGTTGACGCGATAGCCCGTTTTGAGGCGGGCGTTGACGATGGGGCTGCGCTCGTCGATACGGCGGCCAAGTGGCGAGATGATGCGGTCGATAAGCACACGGATCTGCTCATCATCCTCAAACGCATGCTCGATGGGGTGCAAGACGCCGCCGCGTTCAAAGAAAGCCGAGCGGCAGCCGTTGATCATGATCTCGGTAACGGTGTCGTCCTCGATGAGCGGCTGCAACGGCCCCAGGCCCACCACGTCATCCAAAATCTCGTCGATGATGGTCTCGCGCTCGGGCGTCGCGAGATCGGTCGGCTCCTCGACATTGAGCGCCGCCTCCACCGCGGGACGCAATTCCGAGCGGGCAAGTACCGGGTCGATATAGGCACTGATACGCGCCACTTCGTCGTAACCCATGCGGTCCATCACGGCGCGCTTAGTGCGTCGTTTCACCGCGCGGCGACGCCCCGCATCTACAGGCGCTGCCGCCGCTGCAGCGCCGGCAGCCTTAATCCTTGTTTGCAGGCTCATCGCTGATCACCCTCGCGCGACCAGGGAAGGCGGATACGCGGGCGCTCGGTACGCGTTGCACGGTCGGCGACCATATCGCTCCAAGGGCCGACGGCGCACCCCAGTTCCACGAGCATCTCGCGCGCGGCCTCGCGCACGCTGGTCGCAAAAGCGCTCGTCTGCCCCACTGCCTCGTCAGCGCGCCCAAACGCCATGAGCGCGGCGAGATCCTGCCCGCCATCGGCGATACGAATCTTGGAGCTCAACGCACAGGCAATCTCAAAGCGCATGGCGACGTCCTCGTCTGCCCCGCGCGCACCGAACCGGTTGAACACGGCGCTCATGCGCGTGCGCGGCACACCTACTCGACTTGCCAGTTCAATGACGCGCGACGCCGACGTTGCGGACGACACCGCAGCATCGCCAACGACCAGGCAACGGTCGCTCGCCGCCACCGCAGCCGCCACGGCGTCGCCCCAAAAGACCGAGGTATCGATAAAGACCACGTCGGATTCGCGACGCAGAACATCAAGCAGTAGCTCCACCGGACGTGCCATGAGCTCGGCTTGCTCGGGCGCCGCGACGGGACCCCAGAGCGTAACGCCCGGCGCCACGCGCATCGATGCGGCTACGATATCCGGCTCGGTGAGCGCGCCCGCCGCCGACGGCTCGATAAGTGCCGCCATATCGCGCGGAGCATCGACGCCTAACAAGTCGTAAAGGTTTCCAAACATCAGGTCCAGGTCGAGCACGGCGGCACGCAAGCCCAACAGCGACGATGTGTGTGCCATGGTGGCAACGATCGTCGACTTGCCGCAACCGCCCGAACCCGAAATGGCGCAGATGACCGGAGCTCGATGCTGCGGAGCGGCAGCGTCTGCCGGCGGCATCGGAGGCGGCGGGGCGGGCGTCGGTGACAGCGTCCCCGTCTCCCCCGCCGTAACCACACGCTGCGTCCAAGCCGGCATGGCAGTTTGTTCGGTCTGCGAGGCAGGCTCGTTCTGTGCAATCTGCTCATGCCGCATCAGCGGCAACTCGCCGCACCCGGCAAAGCCCTCAACTTCGTCGAGTTCATCCGCCAGATTCACGCCGTGCACATATCCCATATCCACAGCCGGGGAGTCGCCAGCATGCTGCGCCGGCCCTCCGGCATCATCGTATACAAGGGGGTTCCGGAGGCGCCGACCATGCTCGGCTTCCGCTTTTCCATAATCATCAACACGCGGGCCTCTTGTAGCGCGAGGCGCCCCGGGTTCCCTATCAACAAAAGCATCGGGCTCAATCGTCATGTGCCGATCGGAATCAACCGCTCCCTCGCCCGCGCGCCCGTTGCCGCATATACTGTGCGCAGCGATGACCTCGGTCGCCCCCGCGCGAAACAGCCCCTCGATATCCGACGGATCGAGCGCTTCTATCAACACGACCACGCGACTCACGCGGCCTTCGGCCGTCAGGCGCGCAACAGTCTTGCGCACATCTTCGGTATCAAACAGAGACGCCGCGATGATGGCAGCCCCGCGGCGCGACGGAAACGCCCGAGCCATGGAAATCAGCCCGTCCAGGTCACCCACGCGAAGCACCTGTGCACCCGCATCACGGCCCTCGACTTCCCGCTGCAACAGCCCGTAATCGCCGCACGCGCAGCACGCAAGCCAGATCGCCTTCATCACTCGTCGCCTCCGCTCTTTCTGCCGCGCGCCGTGGCGGGAATCGTCAAGCTGACCGTTCCCTTGCCCGATGCCCCCAGCAGTTCCTTGACGTCTTCGGGGTCAGCCGCCAGCGTCACCCATTCGATCTTGCCCTCGCGCGTGGCACCGGAATCCTCACTGGTATCGATCACGTGCGCGCCGCACAGTCGATCGGTTACGCCGTCTTTTTGCACATACACATCCACGTAGCTGCCCACGCCCGTAGCACCGCCGACCGAGTGCTCGGCATCGACCGCCACCGAAACGGCGACCTTGCCCTTAGGCACCTCGAGCTTGTGGCTCTCGGCCTTGGTGTAGACATTGCAGATCACGGCGTTTTTGGGAATACGCGAAGTCGTCACGTCGCCGCGCACCTGGCGCAGCTCGGTCGCCGCGTCACGCGGCAACAGACTCGCCAGCCATTCCTGAGTTATGACATTAGTCTCGTCGAGGGTCTCACCCGCATCGATATCGCGCGCCGCGACGCATACCTCGACGCGATCGCCACCGTACTTGGCCAAGGTCTCAGCCTGGACCTGTTCGGCTTGGGAGCGGATCGACGAGCCGTAAACCATGCAGAGCAGAGCAGCGAGCACGCCCGCGACCAGACTGATGGCGATGCGCTTGCTCTTGTTCACGGCCGCTCCTCTCATGGCAGTGTCGGGCGAATGCCCGTACCACCATTGTCTGAGCGGTCAGAGTGCAAAGCGGCGCAATCGCGATCTTGGTTTTCGATGTCAAACCAATCGCTGACCAAAAGCTGACCAGCCCGTCAATCTCGTGGCAAGGTTTTGGTCAGCACGTCAGCAAACTGCATGTTTCGAGACTTTTCCGCAGCAAAAAAGCCGTCTCCCGAACAGTTGGGAGACGGCTGTCATAGAAAAAATCAATTACAGATGGACATCGGGATCGAGCATTTGAGCACTCACGCGCATGGATGACGCCAGGCTTTGGAACGTTTCCAAACGCAGGCTGTCGATCTGCCCGGCGTCCTCGGCCTCGCGAACGGCGCAGCCCGGTTCGTGGGTATGCGTGCAGTCGCCAAACCGGCACGCGCGCGATGCCTCGACAATCTCGGGGAAAGCGCGCGCCAGACCCCGCTCGTGACCCACGAGCGGTAGGCTGCGCAGGCCCGGGGCATCAGCGATCACGCCGGCGTCGCCCGGCAGCGCTACCATCACGCGCGCGACGGTAGTGTGACGGCCCTGGTCGTCGCGTTCGCGCACACCGCCGGTCGCCAATGTATCGTGGCCCAGCAGTGCATTGAGCAGCGTCGACTTGCCGGCACCCGACTCGCCCAGAATCATGGCGCAGCTCCCGGCAGGCACGCAGATACGGACCTCGTCCAGGCCGCGGCCCTCGGCAGAGGACGTCACGATCACGCGCACGTCCGGACCCACCAGGCGGCGCACGCGGTCCAGATCGCGCTCGAGCTCCTCGGCATCGCAGCGATCAGCTTTGGTGAGCACCACCACCGGCTCGGCATCGCAGTCGAGCGCCAACACCAGCGAGCGCGCCACGCGGTCGAGCAGCACCTCACCGGCACCGAGCGCCTGCACGATTAGCACGCTATCCACGTTGGAGCAGAGCACCTGACGCTCTCCGCGGGCACGGCCGCGCCAACGCTCAAAGCTCGTACGGCGCGGCAGAACGCACTCAATCACGCCCATATCGTGCCCGGGAGCGCGGCGCACCGCCACACGGTCGCCCACGGCGGGCAGCAGCACCTCGTCCTCGCCGCGCGACTTGGCAAACCCCACGGCATGCTCGGCACGAAAGGTATCGTCGGCCGTCACCACCAGCGGAAACCCGCGATCTAAGCGCACCACGGCGCCAAGCTGCATCTGCTCGGGCTCCTCAGCATGTGCGCAGAAATCATCAAAGGCAGTCTGCTGGGTTTCATCGACTGGCAGGTCATCAAACGCCGGAACGTCCTGCAGCGCGTCAAGCCCCGGCACGCTTGCCAGCAGCTCCTCGGCAGATACGGGAGCCTCGGTCGCGAGCTTCCGACGACGATCACGCTTAGCCCGCGCCCCCGTCGTCTTTTTCTTCGCCTTAGCCTTAGCCTTGCCCACAAGCGCCTCCCAGCACCATAAATCACAACTGAGCAGGTATTTTAAATCAAAAAGAGCTGGCCGGGCAAAGCCCTAAATCAGAACCACCCTTAAAAAGGGTGG
>DBGFJU010000053.1:0-17836 GCA_048529485.1 Collinsella aerofaciens
CCCGCTTCGTTTCGTTCCAGTATGTTCGGCTAGTCCTCGAGCAGGTCCTCGATAAAGCCGACGCGGTAGTTTTTGAAGATGACCTCGCCGCCGTCTTGCGTGGCGTCCAGATCGACATCGCCCATGATGCCAAAATCGTGGTCGCCATCCTCGTCGGCAAAGATCTGGTGCACGTGCCATACGTGCGCGGTCTTCTCGTCGGACTCGTCAATGGAAAACATCGCGGCGCTGCGGGCATCTCCGTCGGTGAGGATTTCCTCGTGCTGCTCGTGGTAAGCGTCGAGTGCTTTTTGCCAGCGGATCTCGCTCATGCCCCAGTCGTCGTCGAGCTCGCCCAGGTCGCGAACGTGCTCGCGGGCGGCAAGGGTCACGCGGCGGAAGAGCGCGTTGCGCACCAATAGCGTGCAGCCGCGACGGTCCGCCACGACCTCGTCGATGCCCTGCGGCGGCGCAGCATCGAGGGCTGTCGGGTTGCCGGCGTTCTCCCACTCATCCACCAGGCTCGAGTCCACCGAGCGCACCACAAAGCCCAGCCACGAGATAATGTCGCGCAGGCGCTCGTCGCGCTTCTCGATGGGCACGGTGCGGTCGAGTGAACGGTAGGCCTCTGCCAGGTAACGCAGCAAAATGCCCTCGGAGCGGGCGATGCCGAGCTTTTGGATATAGCCCTTAAAATCGCTCGCGCTTTCCAGCATATCGCGCAGGACGCTCTTGGGAGAGAGCTGGTAGTCGTTGGCCCAGGGTACTTCCTGGCAGTACTTGTCGAAGGCGGCATCGAGCAAGTCCTCGAGCGGCTTTTCGTAGGTGACATCCTGGATGCGCTCCAGGCGTTCCTCATAATCGACGCCGTCAGCCTTCATTTCGGCCATCGCGCGGTCGCGCGCGGCGCGCTCCTGTGCGCGCAATACCTGCTTGGGATCCTCGAGCGTTGCCTCGACCATCGAGATCAGATCCATGGTATAGGTCTCGCTCTCGGGGTCGAGCAGCTCCAACGCGGCAAGCAAGAACGGCGAGAGCGGCTGATCGAGTGCGAAGTCCTCGGGCAGATCGACCGTCAGCGCGTAGTCGATGTCCGGCGCGGCGTCAGCCGGAGCGTCGGGCGCGGGCGGCACCTCGGTGCGAACGACGACGCCGGAATCGATGAGTGTGGCGAAGATTTCGTCGGCGCGAACCTCGAGCTTGGCCTTTTCCTCGGGAGTCTGCAGGCTCGTTTCGATGAGGTCGTGTACGCGGGCTCGGGCATCGCCGCCCTGCTCGACCACGCTAATCACCATGGAGTGTGTGATGCGAAGGCGCGGCTTGAGCGTCTCGGGCTGCGTCTCGATCAGGCGCTCAAAGGTCTGCTTGTTCCAGGTGACAAAGCCCTCGGGGGCCTTTTTCTTTTTAATCTTGCGGAGCTTCTTGGGGTCGTCGCCCGCCTTGGCCATGAGCTTAGCGTTCTCGATCTCGTGCTCCGGGGCCTCGGCGATGACCATGCCCTCGGTATCGAAGCCCGAACGGCCGGCGCGACCAGCGATCTGATGGAACTCACGGGCGCGCAGGCGACGCATCTTGTAGCCGTCGAACTTGGTGAGCGCGGTGAGCACCACGGTGTGGATGGGCACGTTGATGCCGACGCCGAGCGTATCGGTACCGCAGATGACGGGCAGCAGGCCCTGCTGCGCCAAGCGCTCGACCAGCAGGCGATAGCGCGGCAACATGCCAGCATGGTGCACGCCGACGCCGCATCCAAGCAGGCGTTTGAGAATCTTACCAAAGGCCGTCGAGAAGCTCGTGCCCTTGGCCGCCTCTTTGATGGCCTCGCGCTGCTCCTTGCTGGCGATGCCAAAATTGGCGAGCGACTGTGCCGTCGCAAGGGCGGCATCCTGGCTAAAGTGCACGATATAGAGCGGGGCCTCGCCGCGGCGCATAGCGAGCTCGACGGTGCCCTCGAGGGAGGTCGTCACATAGTCGTAGTTCAGCGGAACAGGACGCGGGGCGTCGACAACCAAGTCGCAAGCAGCGCCGGTGTGTTCCTCGAGCGAGGCGGCGATCGCGGTGACATCGCCGAGCGTGGCGCTCATGAGCATAAACTGCGTGTGGGGCAGGGTGAGCAGCGGCACCTGCCATGCCCAGCCGCGGTCGGGGTCGGCAAAGTAGTGGAACTCGTCCATGGCCACGCAGCCCACGTCGGCGCCCTCGCCCTCGCGCAGTGCATCGTTGGCAAGGATTTCGGCCGTGCAGCAGATGACGGGCGCCTTAGTGTTGATGTGCGTATCGCCGGTGATCATGCCAACGTTATCGCGGCCGAGTACCTGTACCAGATCGAAGAACTTTTCGCTGACCAGAGCCTTGATAGGAGCCGTGTAGTAGCAGCGCTTGCCCTGTGCCATGCCCATAAAGAGCATGCCCAGCGCGACAAGCGACTTGCCCGATCCGGTCGGTGTTCCCAAAATGACGTGATCGCCGGCGGCCAGGTCCATGAGGGCTTCTTCTTGGTGATCCCACAGCTCAATGCCGCGATCGCTCGTCCATTCAAAGAAGCGTTCGAAGGCCTGATCGGGCGTGAGCCATGGTTCGGGCTCGCTACCATCCTCGGGCTCCCACCAGGTGGGGGAGAGCGCGCCGAGCGAGCCGAATTCGGCTTCGGTTCCCGTGCCGCCCGAGAACGAGCTGGCGGCGCCGGCGCCAGAAACGGTGCTGGCGGAAGTATCTGTCGTGGTCTGTGCCATGTGGTTGCTTTCTCTCGCCGTTTGTCCGCCAACTATTATGGCGTAGCAGCGGCGCGGGGTGCCAGCGCGCGAGAAAATGCAGGAAATGGGCGTTCTGCCCAGCCGTTTGGTGCAGTTGCCAGCTAAGTGAGTAGACTTTTTGCGATGTCGCGAGCACATGGCTTTTGCGCAAGGGCTCTACCTGCGGTTTAGTTTTCGTTATTCGGGCTGTGCTTGGCTATTGCAAAAAGTCTACTCACTTAGGTTTTGAGGGTTGCTTGCTGACGCCTATTTGCGCTTGTTTGCCGACACCGCGACCATCAGAGGTCCCTAGGACTCTTGCGGCAGGCGCTTCTTGCCTTTGCGGGCGCGGTTTCTAAAGTTCTCGACGGCCTCTTCCATGCCCAGAGGTACATAGGTGAGCTCATCGAGGTTGTCGGGCAGGTAACAGGCAAGGCTTTGCTCCTGCGCGCGGCCTGCTGCGAGCTGTTCATCGCTGGGCTGCGCACCGGGCGTGGCACAAATGCCATAGACGGCGGCACCCATCTCGCGCGTGCGGCATTCATATTCGGTCTCGGGATGCTCGGGATGGTCGCGACGAACGTCGTCGCTTACCCAAAGCGTGTCGTAGCCTGCCGCGGCAAACTGCCCCAGGGCGTAGTCGCGCAATGGCTTGCTGTCGGTTCGCAGTGTGACGGTGGCGCCGACTGCAAAGAGCGGGCGGTAGAGCATCAGATGGTCGACATGGACGAGTCGTTTTTTAGCGTACTTGGCCTTGGGCTGCGGCGTGGGAAAGTTAATGGTGATGGCATCGAGCTCGCCTGCGGCAAATAGCTGTGGCAGCGATGCCGCGCCTCGGGGCAGCACAAGCGCATTGGGCAGCTCCTGCTCGCAGATTTTCTGCGCGGCATAGGCGATGCAGATGGGCTCCTGGTCCATACCGATAAAGAGGGTGTTTGGCTCGTGGGCCGCGCGCTCTACAAGGTACGTTCCCTTGCCGCAGCCAAGATCCAGGTGAAGGTGTTCGAATGGCTTGCTGCCAACTGGCGCACAGGCTTCACGCCAATCTCCGGCATAGGCCTCGGGGTTCGTCTCAATCGCATCGGCGTAGCGCTCCAGGCGCTCCTCGAGCACAAAGTTGTTAGGCGTGCGAACGTGGACGGCTCCCATGAGGCTCCTTGGTCATAAATGCGAAACGCATGGCCGCGCGTTCCGTCAATGGGTTGAAAAAGGGTGGGCATAGTTTGCCCGAAAGATGCGATGCGGCTCGACGGCGAGTCGTCGGTGCCTACAGGCGCTTGAGGATCACGTAGCGGTTGAGCTCGCCGCTGCGACCGTCGGCGTGGAAACGCTCAAGTTCGCGCACGGGGACCTCGCCGCTCTTGTAGAACGTACGGACGCCGCGCACCAGGTCGGTGATCTGCTGATCGTCAAAGTGATGGCAATAGCGGTAGGCGTGGCGGTCGTTTTGCCAGCCAATAAGGTGGTCGCCGGCTTCAAACTGCGCGGAATCATAACCCTCAAACGGCGGGGTGAGCTCGGCGCGGGCTTCGGCGCGAACGGCCTTGCGCGCCATGCGCTCGTCGTTCATAAACTCCCAAAAGCTGATGGCGATGATGCCGTCCGGGCGCGTTTGCCGCACCAGGGCGTCGAGCACGCGTACGCGGTACTCGCACGACGGCACGTGGTGCATAAAGCCAAAGCAGACCGAGATGTCGGCGAGCGGGGCGTCGAAAAGCACGTCGGGCGTCTCGGCGGGGTTGAGCTTCATGAGGGCGTCGAGCACGTCGAGTTCCTGGAAGTGCAGGTTGGGAATGCGAAGCGCGTGGCCATGTGCATCGATAGCCAGGTCTTGGCACGAGTCGACACCATAGAACTCAAACGGGCAGCTGGCATCTGCCGAGGGGTTTGCGCCGTCGACGCCCTTGGCGGCAAGTGCGCCGCCGGCGGCAAAGTTCTCGAATCGCATATTGCCGCAGGCAAGATCGAAGACGCGGACGGGATGCTCGATCGTGGCGACGTCGAGCTGTTCGAGCGCGATGTCCATGGTGCGCACCCAGCCGGGCCACGGGGCTTGGCGCGTATCGGAAAAGGAGGCGGAGTGCTCGCGATAGAACGTGTTATTGAGCTGGATGAGCGATGAGGCGAAATCGCGGTTCACGGCGCGGAACTCCCTCCGTTGGCGGTGCGGAATAAACAGTACGACCATACTACCGTTAACGCAGCAACGGGGACAACCAAGCTACGGGTCATTGCTTTGTTTGGACACATTTCCGCAGCTCATATGTGCCCGCAACCGCCGGTTGTCAAAAATCTCACTAGAATAGGTGGCATGCTTTTGGCGGTGGCGGATAGATTTTTAACTGTGCAAGGCGCCTTAAGAACAAAAACGGTCCGGCGGCACGGCTGGCATCACATAGGAGGAACCATGAATGTAGAAACTGCGCAGCGGCTCGCCGACCTTCGTCGCAGCAAGGGTTTTAGCCAAGAAGGGCTGGCGCGAAAGCTAGGGCTGTCGCGCCAGGCGGTCAGTAAATGGGAGCGTGCGGAGAGCTCGCCCGATACCGAGAACCTGATCTCGCTCGCCAGGCTCTATGGCGTGAGCCTGGACGAGCTGCTCAATCCGAGCGATGAGATTGAGGACGATATCGAGTTTGAGAATGAGGACCGCGCTCGTCAGCGCGAGGCCGAGGCGGCAGAGCGCGCACGCACCCATGAGGCGGCGGCACGAGCTACCGAGGCGGCAACACAGGCGAGTGACGCCGCCGCCAAGGCGGCGCAAGCGGCAAGCTGGAGTGCACAGGCCGCTAATGCCGCTACGGCGCAGGCGACGAGTGGCGGCGCAGTTGGCTCGACTCCGGTGAAGGGCCCGTTCCAGTCGTTCCCGTATTGGGCCGTGTGTTGGCTGCTGTTCTTTTTGCTGATGTTCCTGTTTGGTGCCGGCCCCTTTGCTGCGCTGATCTTCTTTACGATTCCCATCTATCACTGGGTGGCGCGTGCACTCGATGGTGATTGGGCGCGTGGGGATATTCAGGTTGGTCCGGCACCGGTGGCGGTCAGGGCCCAGGGGAAGGATACTTCTGCGGAACCTGATGCTGACGTGGCTACCGCGGCCACCGCTGAGCCATGTGCCAAAGAAGGTGACGAATGATGAAGCTTTCGCATGAATCCAAGCTGCGCCTGGGCGTCGGCATCGGAGCGTTTGTACTGATTATCGGGCTTGTTTTTGGCGTTTCGCGGACTTTGATTCATTTTGATGGCCCGTGGGATCTCGACGATGTTATACCCGGCTTGTCCGGTATGGACGATGTGGTTGATGACGACGATTTTATGAACGATGGCGGTAACTATTCCGCTCGGCCTCAGCAGCTTTCGTGTACGACCTTTGATGCCGATGAGTTTCGCTACCTCGATTTCGATATCGATGCGGCTACGGTGGACGTCAAGGTTATTGATGGTAACAAGGCTCGCGTTATCGAGCGGGGACGCGTTGCCAATGGTATGGATGCCTCCAAGGCCGCGACGCAGAACATCGCATCCGTCGAGGACTCGACGCTCAAGGTTTCCCAGTTTGGAAGTGATGACGGTAAGGCAATCGATCGCTCAGTTACGGTCGAGCTGCCGCGCCGTGTTGCCGAACATCTGAAGGGAGTCAACGCGCACGTGGGCTCGGGTGATCTGCAGATTGCCGGTGTCACCTGTGATGGTTTCGACCTTTTCCTGGGTGCGGGAGATGTAGAGTTTGCGGGCAGCGTGACTGATGCGCTCAGTGCTGAGGTCGGTTCGGGCGATGTGACGTTCGAGCTCTACCAGGCCCCCGCGAAGTCGATGGACGTGAGTGTGGGCTCGGGCGATGTGGAGATGATGGTTCCGAACTCGACGGGCTTTAAGGCGAGCCTTACCTTGGGCAGCGGCGACTTCGAGAGCGATTTCCTTCCGCTTGGCTACGACGGCGAGACCATTTTGAATCTTGAATTCGATAACGGCGATAAGTCTGCTACGTATCGTTTTGAGGTCGGTTCGGGCGACATGTCATTTGATTCAGAGTGACGGGCGGTTATCGAAGACTTATATACCATAGCTGCGCTGTTTGATGGAGGCGCCGGAGCCGTGACGGGCTCCGGCGCCTTTGCCTTTACAATGGGGTCATGGAACAGATTATCTTGAACATACTCGAGGCTCTGCGTCGCGGCGAGACCGTGGACGACAAAGCGCTCGTCAAACTGATACATGCCGAGGCGCGCCGTGAGGGTGCCGACAAACGCGATTTGGCCAAGCGCCGTCTGCTGCCGTTCTACCAGCGGGTAAAACGTGAGGAGCCGGCTCGTTGGGCTGGGTGGAATGTCGATGCCGAGCTGGAACGTCGACTGCTGCAGGTGCTGCGTATGAAGCCTCGTCGCACGGCTTCGGGCGTGGCGACCATTACCGTTATCACCAAGCCCTGGCCATGCTCGGGCGATTGCCTGTTTTGTCCCAACGATCTGCGCATGCCCAAAAGCTACCTGCACGCCGAGCCGGCGTGCGCCCGTGCGGAGCAAAATTGCTTTGACCCGTATCTGCAGGTGAGCGCTCGTCTGACCGCGCTTTCGCAGATGGGGCACGCAACCGATAAGATTGAGCTCATCGTGCTCGGTGGCACCTGGAGCGACTATCCGCAAGGGTATCAGACGTGGTTTATGTCGGAGCTTTTCCGTGCGCTCAATGACGATGCCGTCGCCGGCGTGGCGGCCAACCCCATGCTGGCGCGTCCGGGCATCAGCCGTGCCGAGGCGGGGCGCCTGCTCGATGACGCTCCCGCCGATGCTCTGCCGCCGGTGGTAACAGAGCGCCGCGAGCGCTATCGGGTTGCCGGCATTGCGACAGACAAGGCTGAGCTTGCTGCTGGCGTTGCCGACGAGCAGGAGCGTGTGGATGCTGCCGTGGGCGGCTACAACCGCGCGGTGCGTCGTCTGTACGGCCCTGGTACGCCGTGGGGTGAGGTTGCCGAGTGGCAGACAGCAACGATGGAGGAGCTTGAGCGTCAGCAGCGCATCAACGAGACGGCGAAGCATCGCGTGGTGGGGCTCGTTATCGAGACGCGCCCCGATGCCGTGACGCCGCAGACCCTCACGCTTATCCGCTGCCTGGGCTGCACCAAGATCCAGATGGGTATTCAGAGTCTCGACCAACATTTGCTCGATATCAACGAGCGTCGTATTTCGGTGGCGCAGATCGAGCGGGCGTTTTCGCTTGCGCGCCTGTTTGGCTTTAAGATCCACGCGCATTTTATGCTCAACTTGCTGGGCGCCACGCCCGAGGGGGACAAGCGCGACTACGAACGCTTTATGACCGAAGGGGCCTTTATGCCCGACGAGGTCAAGGTTTACCCGTGTGCGCTCATCGAGGGCTCGCGTCTGGTGGGCTGCTACGAGCGCGGTGAGTGGCGTCCCTATACTGAGGAAGAGCTGCTCGATGTGCTGGCCGACGACATCGTGGTGACGCCGGCGTTCTGCCGCATCAGTCGCATGATCCGTGACTTTAGCTCCGACGACATCATGGTGGGCAACAAGAAACCCAACCTGCGTCAGCTCGTCGAAAACCGCTTGGCCGCTCGGGGTGACGGTGCGACGGTGCGCGAGATTCGCTATCGCGAGATCAGCACGGCGGGTGCCGACTTGGATGAGCTATCTCTTGATGAGGAGGTGGCGTACGAGACGCCGGTGACGCACGAGCGCTTTTTGCAGTGGGTGACGCCGCAGGGCAAGATCGCGGGCTTTTTGCGGTTGTCGCTGCCCGACCATTCGTTTGTTGCCGCGCATGCGGACGAGTTGCCGACGATGCCGGACGAGGCGATGATTCGCGAGGTACACGTGTATGGCATGGCGGCGCGCGTGGGGTATCAAGGCCAGGCAGCCCAGCACCATGGGTTGGGGCGTCTGCTCGTAGAGCGTGCGTGCGAGATTGCCCGGGATGCGGGTTATACGCGCATCAACGTGATCAGCGCGATTGGTACGCGCGAGTACTATCGCCATTTGGGTTTTTACGATCATGGACTCTATCTGCAAAAGGAGCTCTAGATGAACAAGCCGAGTGTTTCTGCCGGCGTCGTTGCCGGCGTTGCTCTGGGAGCCGCGGCGCTTGGTGCGGCCGCTGTCGCTGTTCGTGCTGCCTGTCTGCAGGTTGCGCGAACCCGCAATGGGTTGGCGCGTGTGAAACGCGTGCACGATGGGGACGGCGATGAGATTCGCGTGTTGGTGCAAGGCGGCGTCTACCAAAGCGCAAGCTACGTTGGTGAGCGTTGGGCGGAGCCCGTCTTTGCGTACTATCGTGCGTTTGACGACGTGTTTGAGTCCGAGGATGCGATGCGCGATGCTTATGGTCACGGCATCAACCGCATGCTTGTGCTGGGTGGCGGCGGGTTTGCCTATCCCAAGTTCGCGCTGATGTCGCACGAGGGCTTGCGCATGGACGTCATCGAGTATGACGGAGAGATTACGCGCCTGGCGCGCCGCTGGTTCTACCTAGACGAGCTGGAGCGCGCGGCGGGCGATCGCCTGCGGGTGATAACCGCTGAGGCTCGCTCGTATTTGGGTGTGACGAGCGTGGGCCATCGTCGCTACGACGTGGTCGTGAGCGATTGCTTTGGCGGTGCCGAGCCCGTACGCGAGCTGGCGACGGTTGAGGCATTGCGTTTGGTGCGGGGCAGCCTAAATGTCGGTGGCGTCTACGTTGCCAATATCGTGAGTGCAAACGAGGGGAGCGATGTGACGTTCCTGCGCGACTGTGCCGCCACGGCGCTTGAGGTGTTCGACCATGCTTGGGTGGTCCCATGTGGCGATGCAGAGTTCGGCGGCGAGGAGAATTATCTGCTCATCGCCAGCGACGGCGACTACGCCTTTGCCGAAGCTGTGCCCTTCGACACCGACTTCCTCGGTACCGTCCTTCACGACAAGTAAGTCTCCCCGTCCCAAAAAAGACTCGTCTTAGGCGTGGTCGCGCCAGCTGAGGACGCGCTGCTTCATACCCTCGATGTCGAGCACGCCTTCGGCAAAGCCTTTGCGCACGAGCTCTTCGGGAACAAACTCGTCGTAGCGGTCAAAGTAAGGCACCTCGCCGGGATAGACGAGCTCGATGGGATCGAAGTCCTTCTCGGCCTCGGCGGCGAGCACCTCAAAGAACGTCTCCTCGTCGGCCTTCATCTTAAACTGCATAAAGTACGGACGTGACGGGTCGAGTCCGCGAAGGCCCAGTTCAGCGGCACACTTAATCTTGAGCATGCGCTCGAGCGCCAAAAAGGCGTAGCTGCCCAGCCAGGGGAAGAGCACCCAGGTGTCGCCACCCAGGTTGATGAGCGGCTTAGTTCCCGCGCCCGAAAGCTTGGCCGTATGACGAGCCTGCGCTAAGCGGGCCCGTGCGTTACCCATGAGGTACGGATATGTCGCGTGCTCGTTGAGCGCCTTGCGCATGCGCTCGAGTACGTGTGTATTGATGTCGCCGGGGCAGTCGCCAAAGTAGGCCGGTACCCGGCCCTTGACCTGCGTGGCAAAGACAGTGTGACGCTTCCAGTCCACTTCCTCGACAATCCAGCAGTGTCCGGCGATGGCGATGCGCTCACCGGGCGGGGGCGGATTAACAATCGTGCCCAGCTCGGCCGACTCACTGCGAACGGTGAACTCCTCGTTTTCCTGGAACACAGCGTAGAACTTAAAGTTGTTGATGATGCGCTCGCCCGCGAGACCCACGATGAGCCCGCCACCTTCGGTGACCTGGATATGGTCGATCTTAATGAGGTGACGTAGCAGCACACGGTAATCGTCTGCCGAGACACGGTGGAAATAACTGAGCGTGAGCACGCGCTGGGCTAGTTCGGCCGGCGTGAGCTCGCCGGTGCTGGCGAGGGTCGACATAGTCTGGTGATAGAGCAGGCTGTAGGGGAGTCGATCGAGCTCGGGCGGCTCGACCCACTTTTCCTCGCGATAGAGTTGTACGAGCGCGATACCCTGCAGGAGCTTCCAGGGAATGGTTTCGGGCATCATCGTGCGCGGCTCGGGTTCTTCCTCGCGCATGACAAACCACATCTCGGGCGGAAGGTCGCGACGGCCTGTGCGCCCCATGCGCTGCAAAAAGGAGCTGACGGTAAACGGCGCGTCAATCTGGAAGGCGCGCTCCAGGCGACCGATATCGATACCGAGCTCCAGCGTAGAGGTGGTGACGGTTGTCTGCGCCTGCTCCTCGTCGCGCATGAGCTCCTCGGCCGTCTCGCGCAGCGATGCCGAAAGATTGCCGTGATGGATGAGAAAGCGGTCGGGCTCGTGTCGACTTTCGCAGTAGCTGCGCAGCATGGAGCACACGGCCTCTGCCTCCTCGCGCGAGTTGGCAAAGACCAGGCACTTGCGGCCGCGCGTATGCTCAAAGATATAGCCCATACCGGGGTCGGCGTTGTCGGGCGCCGTGTCGGTGGGGTTGAGAAGCGCCTGCTCGGTCGCTCGTGGGATGTCGACTTCGCCCTCGGGGGCCGAGGAAGTTCGGCGGTCCTTGGGTGCGGCCTTGCCCCGTGCCCGCTCACGACGTTGACGGCGCTCCTCTTGTGTGAGCTGTCCGCTGTGACGCATGTCTTGGGCGCCGGCGGGCAGTGCCGCTGGTGCCGCTGCCTCAATGCGCTCGCATGCGAGCACCTCAGCTTCCTGTGGACCTGTGCTCGCGAATCCTCGCTGCTGCGCCTGGGGACCCGAGTTGTAGAAGTGCTCCATGGAGATGCGCCACACGCGGCGCGGCTCCTCAAAACGGGGGATGACGCAGTTGCGTCCCGTCCCCTGCGACAGGAAGGCGCCCGTGCGCTCGGGGTCGCCGATGGTTGCCGACAGACCGATGCGGCGGGGCTGCACGCCTGCCATGCGCGAGAGCCGCTCGATAAGGCAGAGCGTCTGCCCGCCGCGGTCGCCGCGCATGAGCGAATGGACTTCGTCGATAACCACATAGCGCAGGTCGCAGAATATACGAGGGATCGCCATGTGCTTATGGATCAGGAGCGCCTCGAGTGACTCGGGCGTAATCTGCAAGATGCCGCTCGGTTTTTTGATGAGCTTAGCCTTGTGCGACTGCGAGACATCGCCATGCCAGTGCCAGACAGGGATATCGGCTTCTTCGCACAGGTCGTTGAGGCGGACGAATTGGTCATTGATGAGCGCCTTGAGGGGGCCAATGTAGAGGGCGCCCACGCTTGCGGGCGGTCTCTCCCAAAACTCGGTCAGGATGGGAAAAAAGGCTGCCTCGGTTTTGCCGGAAGCCGTGGATGCCGTCAGGAGCACATTGTCTTGCGTGTTAAAGATGGCATCTGCCGCCGCAACCTGGATAGAGCGCAAGCTCTCCCAATCGTGGGAGTAGATGAAGTCTTGGATAAACGGGGCGTAGCGGTCAAAGGCGTTCACGGGGCCTCCTCTCAAAAACGAATCTCTCAACGCGGCTGGCAACGGCTTGCCGCATCACTGCCTCGACGTTTGCCCAGATAAAGCCTGCCAAAATAAACCTGTCCCTTTTTGGCGGGTTAGATGGTGAATTCGGCGAAATTGCGGTCGCCGCTTGCGGTGCCGGTGTCGCCTGTTGCTGTTGCCGGCGCCAGCGCGTCGCCGCCGACGCTTTGCAGCAGCTCGGCTACGTTGGCGTCGGGGTTCTGGCATAGGATGTCGAGCAGCTCGATAAAGTCGCGAATGACTTCACGCGGCGTCAGATGTGTGTCGGCTCCCACACGACCGAACTCGATCTTGAGGAAGTCCACCAAGTCGTTCTCGGTAAGCGTGGGCGTCCAGCCAAAGTAGCCGGCGTGAATTTGCATGAGTTTTTCGATCAGCACCAGCAGCTCCTCGTAGGTGAGTGGCTGCAGACGGATGATGGGCGCGAGCATGTCCTTAAGGTCCTCGCGTGCAAAGCGGCCTTGAGCGAGTCGGCTGCGCAGGGCCTCGTAGGAGAACACGCCGCGGCGGCGGTCTTCGATGGAGGTTGGCGTGCCGCCCATGATCATGCCCAGGTACTGCGCCTTGCCCTGGAGTGTGTCGTTGTACATGGTCAGGATCTTCTCGTAGTTGTACTGGCGCGTGATCGCGTTGGGAATCTTATACAGATTCACGAGCTCGTCGATGAGCACCAACATACCCTTGTAGCCGCTGCAGACCAAAAAACGCGCGATGAGCTTAACGTAGTCGTACCAGTCGTCATCGCTGATGATGGTCGAGGAGCCCAGCTCGGCGCGAGCCTCGCTCTTGGTACGGTATTCGCCGCGGATCCATTTGGTCACGCGGCTCATAGCCTCTTCATCGCCCTCGGATACGGCCGTGCGATAGCGGCGGAGCATGCGGGTGAAGTCGAAGCCGTGGACCATTTCCTCGAGCGGGGCCAGTTGGGCATTGACGACCGACTCGTCGACGTCGGCGTACGAGGCGACCCAGCGATCAAGAATAAGGTTGAGCGCACCGCCCTCGGGGCGCGTCTTGGTCGATATATTGCGTATGAGCTCGCGGTAGGTGGCAAGGCCCTGCCCCTGCCCGCCCTGCAGACGGCGCTCGGGGGATAAGTCTGCATCGGCGACGACGAATCCCTCACCCATGGCGTGCGTGCGGATGGTCTGGAGCAAAAAGCTCTTGCCGGCGCCGTAACGACCGACCAGAAAGCGGAAGCTCGCACCACCGTCGGCGATGAGACTCAGATCGGTGAGCAGGGCGCGGATCTCGACCTCGCGCCCTACGGTAATGTAGGGAAGGCCGATGCGCGGGACCACGCCGCCCTTGAGCGAGTTGAGAATGACGGCAGCGACGCGCTTGGGCACGCGGGGTGCTGCGGATGCGGTATCACTCATGGTCTAGGTATCCTCTCACGTCTGCTTCGTAGTCCTCAATAATCTGCGGCCCTGCCGCGCTAAATTCAATTACGGTGTCGCCCACCAGGTCAAAGAGCGCCTCGTTGATGGTATCGACGAGCATGTCCTCGCTCTGTCCCGAGTGCGCCACTGCCGATGTCGCTTGCGCTGCGTTTTGCTCGAGCAGTGCGCGAAGGAAGGCATCTGCGGCGGGCGCGAGTTCGTTTGTGGCGTCAGCGGGCGCAGCAGCTGCGAACGCGGGCGTCGGCGCGAGAAGCGGTGCCACGACACCAAACTGTTCGGTGGATATGGTCGGCTCGTCGGTCAAGTCCTGCCGAATGGGTGCCACGACCGGTTCGACAATCGCGTCGGTTACGGGCTCGGCTTCCGGTTGCCCTGAGTCCGCTGCCTCGGCTTCTGCGGATGCGTCGTCCTCGCGCTCCTCATCGATCAAAAGCGCTTCGCGCGTTTGCGCAGCGGCGCTCCGAATGTGCCCCAGCTGACTCAGATCGATATCGATCTTGACGGGCTGGTGTGCGGCGTCCCACGAGAGCCATGCCACAATCTCGTCATCGATAATCTTGGCCAGATATTTGGGGACCTTTTCTTCCTTAAGGGGATGGGCGGGGTCCAGCGCCAGGCGCAGGCGTTGGTCGCAGGCGCGCATCATTTCACCGAGCTTGCTGCTCTTTTGCCTACTACCGTGGATACGCATGCATTCCCAAAAGCCGTTTTGGCAACGGTAGATATGGATGGGATCCAGGCGGTATTCGCAGTCCTCGTGGCGCTCGGGCGCAAAGAATACGGCCGAGGCAAACATGGTGTAGGGCATGGCCGTCTCCTCCCCAAATAAGCTCGCCACGATGCCGGTCTTTCGGTGCGTGTCATAGTAGCGTGCCATACGGACATACACGGCGCACGCCACGTGGCGCAGATCGCGGTGGTGGCTGCGGTCGAGCCGCGAGTTACTTAGGTTGTACGTGGAGAGGGCGTTGATGGCGGTCATGAGTCGCTCCTCGCGCACCTCATCGGGCGGAAAGGGGAGCGTGGGCTCGGAGGTTTTGCGACGCTTGGGGGTCTGGCCGGACGGTGCCGGTGCCGGTACAAGGTCTCGTGCCGCGCGCCGCAGCTCGATAAGGGCGTTATCGAACATGACGGTTTTAGAGTCGCGAAGCAGCTTGGGGTCGAGCCCGTGGAATACGGCGTAATCCTGCAGCCACACGCGTGCAAATCGGTCGATGCCGGGCTCGAAGGCGCGATAGACATCCCAAAAAGCCTTGATCTTGTTAAAACCATCGAGCGGGTCATCTACGCCAATGCCGCAAATCAGCTCATAGAGATACAGAAAGGCAAAGGACGTAGACGTTTCCTCGACGGTTCCGTGGCGCACTTGGGCACGCCAGGTAAAGTAGCCGCGCAACTGCCGGTCGCTCATGGCGTTGTAGGTGGGAAAGTACGACTTAAAGGTGCCGTTGTAGGGACAGTCGTCCTCAAAGTCGGCCATCAGCAAGCCTTGGCGGTAGAAAAGCTCGGCCTCCGATAGCCAGCGGCCCGCGCCGCCCTTGGGGTCATCCTGCCAGCGCGATATCTCGCGCATCTTGCGGTATTGGTCGGGGAGGAAATTCTGCATCTGTCGGCCGGTTTTGAGAATCGGCTCGTCTGCGTAGATTTCGTTTGAGAAGCGGGCGGACTGATGGGTCCGGGCCTCGGCCATAATACGCTCGATGAGCATCTTGATGTCCTGGTCGGCCACCGCTTCTCCTCTCCTAACGCAGCTTCGGTGGCCTCATATCATAGCACAGCATCAAACAGGTGTTCGAGATACTGCTGCGTAGATAGATTTAGAACAGGAGGGCGTAGATGACGGCGATGACGACGGAGGGGAGCATATTGGCCGTGCGGAAGGTCTGAGGACGGATGAGGTTGACGCCGACGCAGAAGATGAGCATGGAGCCTACGAGCGAAAGGCTGTCGAGGGCTGCCGTAGTCATGATGGGGGAGAGTGCGCCGGCAAACAGCGTGATCGTCCCCTGGAACACGGCGACGGGCAGGGCGGAGAAAATGCAGCCGCGGCCAAGCGAGGCCGTCATGGTGCAGACGATGATGCAGTCCAATGCGCCTTTCAGGGCAAGCGTTGACCAGTCACCGAGCAGACCGTCCTGGATCGATCCCACAATGGCCATGGCGCCGATACACACGGTGAGTGAAGTCGAGACAAAAGCGTTGGTGAACTCGTTATCGCCCTCGCTGCCGGTTTTGCGCTTGAGCCATTCGCCAAGGTTTTCAATGGCGGCCTCCAAGTTGATGGCCTCGCCGATGAGCGAGCCGAGGGCGAACGAGACGATGAGCATAGTGGTGCCGGTGGTCGCTAGCGCCTTCCCATCGATAAGGAGCATCTTTTGCATGGTGCCGCCAAGGCCGATAAACAGGACGCACAGCCCCGATGCTTTCATGAGCGTGTCTTGGATGCGCGGTGTAATGAAGCGGCCGCCCGCTAATCCCAAAAGACCGCCCGCAACTAAAAGCACAACGTTGATGATTGTTCCCAAGCCCGGCATGAGCCCTCCTGTATTGATGCCAACGTGGCAATCGTAGCAGAACGAAATGCGAGGTACATCGCGACTCATCTAATACGTTATATAAGTGGTATTAGGAATGATGCGCGGCATTTAAGCCTCAGGTGGTTGTCGGGACATAGGGATAGTATTCAAAGCGCAGTGTCATAAGCCGCTGTGGGGATTCAATAGCCGCGGCGATGATATTGGCATCGCGGGCACGATCAAACCCTTCGAGTTCGATCTGATACGAGACGTCTTGCATAATGTCCAGACGTCGCCAGGCCAGGAGTGTGTCGCCATCGAATTCCAAGGTCTTGCCTCCGTCTGGGGGAACGGCGTATAGACGTAGCTTGGCGGTGGTTGCAGGGTCGACAACCGTGATCTTTTTAATTTCGTTTCGAGTATTCTTGGCGCCCAACAAGGTGAGCAGTGTTGGGGCCACGACCTCGCCCGATGGCAAAAAGACGACTTCGATGGATTCAGGAAATGCGATGATAGCCGACTTGCGGACGGGCTGATTGGCGGCGGCAACTTCGATGTTCGCAGCGTCGATGACCTCTGTGTGGTCGAGCGCGGCAAGCACGCAGCAGTTACCTTCATCGATCTCTTGAGGATCAGCAAGCCCCAGACTGTCCGCGAGCTCGGGATCGTTTGGATCGGCAGCGGGCTCATTCGGCGCTTCGAAAGAAGCTGGGACGCTGTTTGTCGGCGACGGCGTGTCGCCCGCACCTGCTTCTTTGTCCGCGCTCTCTTCTTGTATGGTTGCGTTGATGGGTTCGTCGTTTGGGGGGAGCGTCTTGGCGTCAAACGCGGAGGGGAGAATTCCGATGGCTCCGGATCCGTTCCACTCCATTTCGAGAAGCGCCGGGTCGGCAAGAATGCGTTGCCTGCTTTGCGCGTGGGCATCGATTTCAATAGGGCCTGCCTCTATCCCTCGTGTAAGGCTGAGTGATCCGGCTGGCTTCTCGAAATGAGCGTCTGTGTCTTTGGTGCTGACGGCGTAGAACAGCAGGGACGCTTCTCCCGCCGCGATAACATCGGTACCGGCTTTGGTCAGCCGCAACGATGCCGTGAATGAGAGGGTGGGCTGCGCATCGTCTGCATTCGCGGCGGCGCAGCCCAGACATATACCGCCTCCTTTCTCGAAAAACGCACCGTCGAAGGCGACCTTCGCTCCGTTCGCCGAGTCATCGACCGAAGCGATGTCGATGCGCAGCTCTAAATTGCATGGATCGCCATCTGCATCGAGCACAACCGAGCGCCACGTGCAGACGGCGCACCCCGCCTGGGAGCCGTTTGCCTTGTTCGAACGCTTGATATCCACGACTATCGAGCCGTCCGTATTACGACGAAGGCATCCCGAGGTTGAGATCACGGCCTGTGCGATCGAAAAACGCTCGCACGCAATGGCGCTCGACGGATTTGGTGCGGAACTTAGGGCTACTGGTAAGGAGTCTGCCATGACGGGAGTCGCCCAAGCGGCGACAGGCGTTCCGGTTGCGAGCGCGCCGCAGAGTGCGACGACGGGCAAAAGGTTCTTCGATGCCATGGGGTCTCCTTAGCTAATTTAGTGCGGCCTGTCCGTGTTTTGTTTCTGGCTGCGTTTGATGTGCAGACCGAGGCCGGCGGTTCCCGCGCCTGCTGCTGTGGCGCCTGCTGCCAAGAGCCATCGTCTGTCGCCTGTCTGCGCCAACGGTTCCTCGCGGTCGCCGCGGTCGAGCTCCGAGAGGTCGCCCGTCACTTGCGTGGCGGCCTCAGCC
>DBGFJU010000054.1:0-4577 GCA_048529485.1 Collinsella aerofaciens
ATCCCCGGCACCACCGACCTCAACACCGACCTCGTCGGCCGTTGCTTCATTGAGGACGTCGTGGCTCCCGATGGCACCGTGCTCTTTGAGCAGGACGGCTACATCGAGAAGGTCGCCGACATCCAGAAGATGGTCGATGCGGGCCTTAAGAAGGTCAAGCTTCGCGCGCTGCTCACCTGCCGCTCCAAGTACGGCGTGTGCCAGAAGTGCTACGGCTGGGATCTTTCCACCCGTCGTCCGGTCGCCATCGGTACTGCCGTCGGCATTATTGCCGCCCAGTCCATCGGCGAGCCCGGTACGCAGCTTACGATGCGTACCATTCACTCCGGCGGCGTCGCTGGCGTCGACGATATTACGCAGGGTCTGCCTACGGTCAGCCGTATGTTCGATATCGTCGGCAACGTCAACGAGAAGATCCTGGGTCGCGAGGCCGAGCTGGCTCCGTACTCCGGCCACCTCTCGATTAAGCCCGAGAAGTCCGAGTACGTGCTGACGCTCACCGACTCCGAGGATCACACCCGTGTCCTCGACGAGCGTCGCGTCCCCGCTTCGGTGCGCTTTATGCCCGAGATCGAGGATGGCTGCGAGGTTCGCGCCGGCGATCAGATCACCAAGGGCTTCGTCAACTTCCGCAACCTGCGCAAGCTGACCGACATCGAGTCGACGATGCACACCTTCGTCGAGAGCGTCAAGGACGTCTACACCAGCCAGGGCGTCGACCTGAACGACAAGCACATCGAGGTGCTCGCACGTCAGATGCTGCGTCGCGTTCAGATCACCAACCCCGGCGATTCCAAGTACCTGCTTGGTCAGTACGTCGACCGCTACGAGTTCGCCGACGAGGTCGAGCGCGTTGCCCGTCTGGGCGGTCAGGCCCCCGTGGCCGAGCCCGTCATCCTGGGTACGCTCAAGGTCGCGTCTAACATCGACTCCTGGCTGTCGAGTGCTTCGTTTATCCGTACCGCTGGCGTCCTTACCGAGGCTGCCATTGAGGGTAAGGTCGATCACCTGCTCGACCTTAAGTCCAACGTCATCGTCGGTAAGAAGATCCCGGCCGGTACCGGCCTCAAGCCGTACGCCAACGCCAAGCTGACGTATCGTACGGCCGACGGCTACGTGGACATCGACGGCCCGGCTTCGCCCAACGCCAAGTCGCTGCCCGAGTGGGCTCCGGTTGAGCTCAAGGACCTGGACGAGCAGCTCCCGCAGCAGCTCGACTGGGCCGGCTACGACGAGTTCGGTGGTGCTGACGGTTCGTTCACCCGCAACGGCCACACCATCTCCGCCGAGAAGGCTCGTCTGTACCTGTTCGACGACCTGGGCGTGTCGCAGCGCTGGACCAACAAGTTCAGCGAGGTCGGCATCGAGACGGTCGGCGACCTGGTCGGCAAGTCCGAGGAGGATCTGCTGCGCATCGATGGCATCGGTGCCAAGGCGATCGAGGAGCTCCGTGACGGCCTGGAGGCCCACGACCTGCTCTACATCCTCGAGAACAACGACGACGTTGCCGACGAGGAAGACCTCTCGCAGCTGCTGCAGATGGTCTTTAGCCCCGACGGTCCGGACGATATCCTGCTGGGTACCTCCGCTCCGACGCATCACGCCGACGCCGACGAGGAGCTCCTGGGCGCCCCGATCGACGACAAGAAGGCTCCCGCCAACGGTGTCATCAACGAGGACATGGCTTCCCTCGACGAGCTGCTCAACCAGCTCGTGGACACCGACGACGCCGAAGAGGCCAAGGACAACGACGAGGAGTAACTTCCAAGTACGTTAACCGCCCTTCCAAAGACCCGTTTCCCAACAGGGAAGCGGGTCTTTTTTGATGAGGAACGTTGCCCCGACGAGCACGTCGGATTCCCGGAACGGGCCGCCCGCTGTTTAAGTTTGTCGCGAGTTCCGCCCGCAAAGGAAAGCACTTAATGTGCTTTCCGTCTTGCGCAGGACTGTAGAGCAGCAAACTTAAACAGCGGGCGGCCCGTTTCGGGAATCTGACCCCGCGCACAGAAGGGGATTCCTTTTGTCAAAAAGGGACAGGTTTATTTTGGTAGGTTTTTACTGCTTGAATTTGAAACATTCCGTTCGGTCAAAGCGTATCTATGGTGAGGGCCTCAGCAAGAAACATCAGCATCACCGGGAGGTGATTATGGAAGAACAAGCATTTAGACAGGCGGTCGAAGATCACCGGGATGTCGTGTTTCGGATCGCATTGACGTACCTACGCGATCGTGCCGATGCCGACGATGTTGCCCAAGATGTCTTTCTTAAGTTGCTCAAAAGCGATGGACACTTTGAAAGTTGGGAGCATCTTCGTCGCTGGCTTATTCGGGTCACGATCAATGAATGCAAATCGCTCTTTCGAAAGCCATGGAGGCGCATAGAGGATATTGAGAACTTGGCCGATTCACTCTCGGCAGCGCAGGATGAGACCAAGGTGGTCCTGTCAGACGTTATGCGACTTCCGGAACGATTCCGTGTTCCCATCGTGCTCTATTACTATCTAGGCTTTTCGACCTCAGAGATTGCCGAGTTGTTGCATGTACCAGCCGCGACCGTTCGAACGCGTTTAGCTCGCGGTCGATCGAAGCTCAAATTCATCCTAGAGGAGGGCGACCGTGAAATCCAATCAAATCAAGCAGGCCTTCGAGTCCATCCAAGCCGATAGCAATCTTGCAGATCGCGTCCTTAATACCGCTGCGGGTGAGCCGCTTCATCGAAAGGGCCACGCGAAGCCTCTCTATGTTGCCGTAATCGGATGTCTTGTCGGAGTGCTGGCGACCGGAGGGGTCGCCTACGCCGTCGTCAATTCCAGATATTTTGCCTCAGCCTGGGGAAACCACGGCAACGGGGATTCCATTACCTGGACCAACGGTGGCTCATCGGGGACTAAATACACCTACACCAGAGAGTTTGGTGATGGCATCGCGCCCCAAAGCCTGGAGGGTGCAGTTCAGAAAGTTAATCTGTCCGTCGAGGGTAACGGCTATACGCTCGATATCCATGAGATGGCTATTGACCAAAACGGCTGCGGCGCCGTGACGTTTACGTTGTCAAATCCAAATGGAGTTAACTACTACAAGCCAGCAGCAGAGACAGGCGAACTTGTTCTTTATGGTGAAGAAGAACAAGGCATCGGCACGCCAAGCATGAACTTCGGCGAGGAATGGGCTGACACACGCTGCACAATTGATAAGGACACATCAAGCGACACGGTCATTAACGGCACGATGTACTTTGCCTCGTGGGATCGCGAGCGAGATTTGGGACATGCGGTCACCTGGAATATCAGCTGGACGGAGGGCAAAGGTGAGGATGCGAAGGTGATCGAGGTATCGACGCCAGAGTTTAACGTCGGAGCGCACGTCGATACAAAGGAACTCCGCTCCGATGACTCGCCTCTCGAGATCAGTCCGTTTTCCATCCAGACGCATATCGATGATCTGGGCTATGAAGCAGTTGATCATAAACTGACCGTCACCTACAAGGATGGATCGGAGCAGATTATCGAAGATGACGACGCAGGGGTGTTCAACTTCTATGTTTCGCTGGCACGCAATAGCGGAGAGAACAACTGGGTGCCAACGAAGTTGATTGATGTCGACCAAGTGGTCTCGGTAACCCTTGAGGGCACGAGATACACATCAGCAGGAGAGACCGAAACAGAAGTACCCTTTGCCATCGTCTATTCGTAAGATTTGGGGCCGCTTCCTACTAGGGGAAGCGGCCTCTTTTGCGGTAAATGGGCGGTTAAAGCGAGCGGTATTCGTCTGAATTTCGGAAGTATGCGGCAAAATCTTGATAGGCCGCCCGGGCCGGGGATCCACCACCGCGCACAGGAGGGGATTCCATTTGTGTAGGCTTTGCGGAAATATGCTTATTTTAGGATACGCCCGGCGGCGTGGTCTGTTGACGGCACAGCTAACGCCACGTATCCTATCGAACTGCGTGTTTCGTAGGGGGATGCTGACCCCTCGATTCAAGCCGTTGCACTTTACAGAAAGCTGGAATCATTCGAGAAGGAGTACGCTTTGCCTACTATTAACCAGCTGGTTCGCCAGGGCCGTCGTTCCGTGCCCAAGAAGTCCAAGAACGCTGCTCTGCAGCACAACTCCCAGAAGCGCGGCGTGTGCACCCGCGTCTTCACCACGAGCCCCAAGAAGCCGAACTCGGCTCTTCGTAAGGTTGCCCGTGTTCGCCTCGTCAACGGCATCGAAGTTACTGCTTACATCCCGGGTGAGGGCCACAACCTGCAGGAGCACTCTATCGTGCTCGTCCGCGGCGGTCGTGTCCGTGACCTCCCTGGTGTCCGTTATCACGTCATCCGTGGCGCCTACGACTCCGCTCCGGTGAACAACCGTAAGCAGTCCCGCTCCAAGTACGGCGCTAAGCGCCCGAAGTAGTCTCAAAGTAGCTACTACACCTGATCCAACGAATAGAGGAGATTTCATATGCCGCGTCGTGCAGCAAAGAATAATCGCCGCGAGGTCATGCCTGATTCCGTGTACAACAACCGCCTCGTGACCCAGCTTATAAACAAGGTTCTTCTTGACGGCAAGAAGGCTACCGCCGAGCGCGTC
>DBGFJU010000055.1:0-12338 GCA_048529485.1 Collinsella aerofaciens
GAGACCCCCGCGAACTTCGCGGCGGCGGTCGGCCCCATGCCGTCCTCCGTCGCCAGGAGGAAGAGCTCGACCTTCTCCCTGCTGTACATGCGAACCTCCAGTCCGGACCGCCCCGCGGTCCAACTTTCTGTCCGCACCCCCTTTTGCCTGATGAAGCACTTAAACAGTCCCTATTTCACCGCAACTTCCATGACCCCGTTACACCAACAAAGACTGTCCCAAACGACTAGTGGCGGCGGGCGTTGAGTTCGCCGGCCAGTTCGTCGAGGGTGATGCCGTAGCGCTCGAGCGTCACGAGCAGGTGGTAGATCAGGTCGCCAGCCTCGTAGCGGATGTGATCGTGATCGTTATCCTTGCAGGCCATGATCACCTCGCTCGCCTCCTCGGCAAGCTTCTTGAGCAGCTCGTCCTCGACGTCGGTCAGCAGACGCGCGGTATAGCTCTCCTGCGGCGATGCATCACGACGACCGTGAATCACCTCGGCCAGACTTGTCAGCGTCTCTCCGATATTTCCATCCTGAACGTTTGCGGTGCGCACACCCATAGTTCAATCCTTTCTGGTGGCCGAGCGTCTAATCGAGCGCCCGCCCTACGCGAGTTTCTTAAAGAAGCAGGTACGGTTGCCGGTATGGCAGGCCGGACCCGGCGAGTCGACCTTGACCAGCAGCGTATCGCTATCGCAGTCGGCCCAGAACTCCTTGACCTCCTGCATATTGCCGCTCGTCGCGCCCTTGTTCCAGAGCTCTTGACGGCTACGGCTCCAAAACCACGTGGTACCGGTCTTGAGCGTCAGCCCCACCGACTCCTCGTTCATCCAAGCAACCATAAGCACCTCGCCGGTGTCATACTGCTGAACCACACAAGGAATCAATCCTTTGGCGTCGTATTTAAGATCCGCTGGAGTAGTAATTTCTCTCATTTCAATTCCCCAATTTAAACATCGCCGGTCGGCGAGGGTTGTCCAGGTACCGCAGGTTGCCGCGAAAGAGGAGCGACGCGTACTTTGTACGCGAGCGACGGTTTGAGCGGCAAGATGCGGTGCCTGGGCAAGCCGCAGCATTAGAAGTCCAACCTCACAGGAATACCTTGAGAGGCCATATACTCTTTGACTTCGCGAATGCTGAACGTCCCAAAGTGAAAGACACTTGCTGCCAGCACGGCGTCGGCCTCGCCCTCGATCACGCCCTCGGCAAAATGCTCGAGCGTACCCACGCCGCCGCTCGCAATAACGGGAATCGGCACCGCGCGCGCCACGGCACGGGTGAGTGCCAGGTCAAAGCCAGCCTTGGTGCCGTCGCGATCCATGCTGGTCAGTAGGATTTCGCCGGCGCCGCGACGAGCCGCTTCATCGGCCCACGCCACCGCGTCGATGCCCGTGGCGTTGCGACCGCCCGCCGTGAAGACCTCCCACTTGTCGGCACCGGATGCGCCGGGCAAACCAACGCGCTTGGCATCGATCGCCACGACCACGGCCTGGCTGCCAAACGCCGCGGCAGCCTGGCTAATCAACGACGGGTCGCGCACGGCCGCCGAGTTGAGCGACACCTTGTCGGCGCCGGCGGCAACCATGGTCCGCATGCCCGCCAAGTCGCGAAAGCCGCCGCCCACGGTATAGGGAATGGCCAGCTCCTCAGCAGCATGCGCCGCCATCTCGATAGTCGTCGCACGATTGTCGCTTGTGGCGGTAATGTCCAGGAAGACGACCTCGTCCGCACCCTCGCGGTCGTAGGCGCGGGCCAGCTCCACCGGGTCGCCCGCATCGCGCAGGCTCACAAAGTTGACACCCTTGACCACGCGGCCGTCCTTAACATCCAGGCAGGGAATCACGCGTTTGGTAAGCATGGGCTACTCCTCCCCTCGGACGGCGTCCAGTGCCTGGGCCAACGTAAAGTTGCCCTCGTAGAGCGCGCGACCGGTAATGGCACCTTCAATCGCGTCCTCACCCACCGCGGCCAGTGCGCGGATGTCGTCGAGCGTCGAGATGCCGCCCGACGCCACGACGGGAAAGCCCGCGACCTCGGCCACGTGGCGATACGTCGCCACGTCGATGCCCGTCTGCATGCCGTCGCGCGCGATGTCGGTGTACACCAGGTGCTTAAAGCCCAGCTCGGAAAGCTGCGCCACGGCATCGTCGAGTGCCACGCCCGCGCCATCGCGCCAGCCGTTCACCTTGACCTGGCCGTCACGCGCGGCAATATCCGCCACCAACAGCTCGCCAAAACCTTGGGCTGCCACCTCGGCAAAACCCGGCTCGGTCACGAGCACCGTGCCCAGTGCGATGCGACGCGCGCCGTAGCCGGCCAGCTCGTCGATGCGTGCAAGCGAGCGAACGCCGCCGCCCACGTCCACAGACAGACCGTCGATGCCGCAGATGCCCTTAATCGCCGCCGAGTTGGCAGCGCACGTGTCCTCGTCCTCGCCAAAGGCAGCAGACAGGTCGACGACGTGCACCCAGCTCGTACCCTGCGCGGCAAATGAGCGGGCGACTGCCACGGGGTCGTCGGAATATACCTTGCAGCGGCTGCGGTCACCGCGCTCCAGGCGCACGACCTTGCCACCGATCAGATCGATTGCGGGAAACAGGATCATCGGCCGGCCTCCTCGACGATGTTGACGAAGTTCTTAAGGATGCGCTGACCCAGCGCGGAGGATTTCTCGGGATGGAACTGGCAGCCCCACACGTTGCCGTGACGCACGATGCACGGGAAGCTCCGCGTATAGTGCGTGCGCGCCAGCACATCGGCGGCATCGGCATCGTCGGCCACCGCGTAGCTGTGGGTGAAATACATGTTGGCACCCTCGGCAAAACCGGCGAGCAGCGGGTCGGCCGTACCGGCGGGCGTCATATGCACTTGGTCCCAGCCCACGTGCGGTACCTTCAGACGGCTCGATTCCAAGCGTGTGCACGAGCCGCGCATGATGCCCAGGCCATCGACCCAAGGGCCACCGACCTGCTCGGGAGCGTCATCCACAACCGCGCCCGTGTCCGCCGGCACGCCCTCGTTGCCGCGCTCAAAAAACAGCTGAAGGCCCAGGCAGATGCCGAGCAGCGGAGTTCCGGCGGCCACGGCATCGAGCACCGCGTCCGCCTCGTCGCTCTCGCGCATAAAGGCGATCGCGTCATAGAACGCGCCCACGCCCGGGATGACCAGGCCGTCGGCATTGCGGATCTGCTCCGGATCGTCCGACGTGCAGGCGGCGGCACCGGCGCGCGCAAGCCCGCGCACAACACTCGATAAGTTGCCCTTGTGATAGTCAACCACCACGATCTTCGGTTCGCCCACGCGACCCCTCCACTTCTCATCATCCAAAACCACCACAAAGGTGCCTGTCCCCTTTGTGGTGGTTTTACCCTTGTGACGGTTACAGCGATCCCTTGGTGCTGGGGATGCCCTGCACGCGGGAATCGAGCTCGCAGGCGTGACGCATCGTGCGGCCCACGGCCTTAAAGGCGGCCTCGATAATGTGATGCGAGTTGCCGCCCGCCAGCTCGCGCACGTGCAGCGTGAGCTTGGCGTCGCGCGCAAAGGCGTAGAAGAACTCGACCGCCAGCTCGGTATCGAAGCTGCCCACGCGCTCGGTCGGCACGGGCAGCTCGCAGTAGGCCTGCCCGCGGCCCGAAATATCAACAGCAGCCATCACAAGTGTCTCGTCCATGGCGATCGCCGCGTCGGCAAAGCGCGTAATGCCCGCCTTGTCGCCCAGCGCCTGGCAAAACGCCTCGCCCAGCACAATACCCGTGTCCTCGACGGTGTGGTGCGCATCGACCTCCACGTCGCCCACCGCGTGCACCGTCAGATCGAACAGACCATGGCGGCCAAAAGCGTTGAGCATGTGGTCGAAAAACGGCACGCCGGTTGAGATATCGCACACGCCGCTTCCGTCCAGGTCGAGCTTTACGACAATGTCGGTCTCGCCCGTCTTGCGGGTCACCTCGGCATAGCGGTCCATCTACATCTCCTCCTTCACCAGCGCGGCAAACGCAGCCAGCACCTCGTCGTTTTCCTGCGGGGTACCCACGGTAATGCGTAGGCAGTCCGCGAGCCCCGGCGCGTAGCTAAAGTCGCGCACCAAAATCGAATACTCGTCGCGCAGACGCTCGCGCACGCGCGTGGCATGCGGCGTGCGCACGAGCACAAAGTTCGCCGCGCTCGGCCATGCCTCCACGGGCAGACCCTCGGCAGTCATTGCGCGTAGGGCACACAGCTCGCGCTCGCGCTCGGATGCGACCTGTGCCACCACAGGCGCATACGCATCGCGGGCACGCACGCAGGCAAGCGCGGCGGCCTGGCTCAGCACGTTAACCGAGTAGATTTGGCGAATCGCCGCAAACACATCGATGACCTCGGGCGCCGCGATCACATAGCCCAGACGCGTGCCGGCGGCGCCAAACGCCTTGGACAGCGTATGCAGAATCACCAGGTTGGGATGCTCGGCGATAAGCCCCTGCGCCGTGGTAGCCGCGCCAAACGAATCGTCCGCAAACTCAACGTAGGCCTCGTCGACCATGACCATGCCGGGGCACGCATCGCACAGGGCCGCGACAAAGTCGAGCGGCGCCACGTCACCCGTGGGGTTATTGGGCGAGGTCACGATCGCCAGATTGCACTCGGGAGCCGCTGCGAGCACAGCCGCTTGGTCGAGCTCAAAGGTCGCCGGGTCGCGCCACACATCGCGCACCTCGGTCTGACAAAGCGACGCAAAGAACGCGTACTCGCTAAAGCACGGCGGGCAGTTGAGCAGGGTCCGCCCCGCGCCGCCAAACGCCAGCAAGTAGTTATAGAGCAGCTCATCGCCGCCGTTTCCCGCGCAAATATTCTCACGCGCCACGCCATGCCAGGCAGCGAGCTCATCGCGCAGGTCGTTGGACATGGGATCGGGATAGCGGTTGAGCGGCGTGGCAGCCAAGGCCGCATCAACCGCCTCGCGCACGCCAGCAGGTACGGGATAGGTGTTCTCGTTGGCCGAAAGATTGATGCGCGTGGGCGTAAAGTTGGGATCGTAGGGCTCGATACCGGCCAAGTAGGGCTGGACGAGCTCCTTCATGCGCGGCGTGAGTTCGGCCATGTTAGGCCTCCCCGCCGGTCGCGCCAGCGCCATCCGAGCCTGCAGCCGCCAGATCCACACCCTCGGCGACCGTCGCCACAGCGTCGCCCGGCCAGGCGACCTTGGTCAGGTCGGCCGCAGCCAGCGACTCGGCACTCACGGCATCCTCGCCCTGCTCTAACACGCGACGACGCAGGGCGGCAGAGAGCGCGTGCGCCCACAGGCCCTCGGCCTCGGCCAGGCGCTGCGTAGCGGGAGCGTCGGAGAGCAGACCCTCGGGCGTATAGCAAATGACGCTCGAGCGCTTAACGAACTCTTCGACCGAAAGCGGGTTGGAGAACATGGCCGTGCCGCCGGTCGGCAGCGTGTGGTTGGGGCCGGCAACATAATCGCCAAGCGGCTCGGAGCTCCAAGCGCCCACAAAGATGGCGCCGGCGTTGCGAATGCCGCCAAGCAGGCCCATCGCATCCTTGCAGTGCAGCTCCAGGTGCTCGGGCGCCACGGTGTTCACGGCCTCGACGGCGGCAGCCATATCGGCGGCCACCACGATGGTGCCTTCGTTGTCGAGCGAAGCGCGCGTGATCTCGGCACGCGGCGACTGCGCCACCAGGATGTCGATGCCAGCCTCGACCTCGCGCGCAAACTGCTCGTCGCAAGTCACCAGATAGCAGGCTGCCAGCGGATCGTGCTCGGCCTGGGCCATCAGGTCTGCCGCGACCACCATAGGCTTGGCCGTGGCATCGGCCAGCACGCAGACCTCGGAGGGACCGGCGACCATATCGATACCCACGTCACCCGAGACGATCTGCTTGGCCGCGGCAACAAAGGCGTTACCCGGTCCGGTGATTTTGTCGACGCGCGGAATGGTCTCGGTACCATACGCAAGTGCGGCCACGGCCTGAGCGCCGCCCACCATATAGATCTCGTCCACGCCGCCGAGCTTTGCCGCGGCGAGCGTGTAGGGACTGATCAGGCCGTCTTTTTGCGGCGGGGTCACCATAACCACGCGCTTGACGCCGGCGACCTTGGCGGGAATGGCGTTCATGAGCACGGTGGAGGGATATTGCGCGCGGCCGCCCGGTACATAGATGCCGGCCGCCGCGAGCGGGGTCACCTTAACGCCGAGCATCGTGCCGTCCACACGCGTGGTAAACCAGCTCTGCTCGACCTCGCGCTGGTGGAACTCGCGAATCTGGCGCGCGGCCTTCTCAAGCGCGGCGACAAAGGCCGGGTCGAGGCCTTCGAGCGCGGCATCGATCTGCTCTTGCGGCAGGCGGAAGCTCTGCAGCTCGACACCGTCAAAACGCTGACAGTAATCGCGCACCGCGGCATCGCCGTTGGCACGCACGTTGGCCACGATATCGCGGGCGGCGTCGACGATGTTTTGCGGCAGCACGCCCTTGCGGTTGAGCTGGTTGGTAACGAGGCGCTCACCGGGAGCAAGCTTGATGGTCTTCATATCGGTATCCCCTATCGGTCGAGGTTGTGTTCGAAAAACGAGAGACCGGGCGGCGGCGCCAGTCGGCCCGCAACCCGGACGTTGGGGCGCCCGTGCGTGCTCGCGCTATTGTGCCGAGCCCGCGACGGGCTCAAAATGCTTGTCCTTCACGGCCGCTGCCAAGCGATCCGCCAGATTGCGCACGCGCGGATCCAAGCGAGCGGCACCCGGGTTGACGAAGAAGCGGGCCGTGCAGTCCATGATGCGCCCGGTGATGACCAGGTCGTTGTCGCGCAGGGTAGCGCCCGTGGCGGTAATGTCCACGATGCGGTCGGTCATGCCGACGATGGGTCCCAGTTCGATGTTGCCGTGCAGCGAGACGATATCGGCGTTCACGCCGCGCTCGGCATACCAGGCACTCGCGATGCGCGGATACTTGGTGGCCACGCGAAGCGACCCACGGCGGGCATAGTTGCGATCGGCCTGGCCGGCGCGCCACGCGGGCTCCGCCTCGATAAACGTGCACAGGCCGTAGCCCAGATCGACCAGCTGCAGCAGGTTGAGGTCTGCCTCGATGAGCGAGTCCCAACCGCAGATGCCGCAGTCGGCGCCGCCGCAGCCCACAAAGGCGGGCGCGTCGCTGGGGCGCACAATGACAAACTCGATATCTCCGACCGCGCCCTCGCCGGCACGCGTGTCGCGACCGCGCACGATTAGATGACGGCCGGGGTCACGCAGCTCAGAGACATCCAGGCCCGCGGCCTCGAGCACGTCGAGCGTGTCAGCCTTAAGCGAGCCCTTGGGCACGGCGATGCGCAGCGGGCCCTCAGCGCCACGGCCCGCGGCGTGATCGCCGTCGGAAGCGGCATCCTCGGCCGAGGTGCGCGCGGCCTCCAGGCGCTCGAGCGAAAAGGCAAAGCCCGCCGCCGGCGCCTCGATGCCGTCGCCGAACGCACCGGTAAAGATGGAGTCGTAGCGACCGCCCGAGCCCACCGGATCGGGCAGGCCACCGGCATAGGCCTTAAAAACCAGGCCCGTGTAGTAATCAAAAGAGTTCATGATGGAGAAGTCGAAGGACAGCACCTGGGCGTCCTTGGGAGCCAGGCCATCGACCAGGGCACGCATCTCGCGCGTAAGCGGCGCGACAATGCCCGCCGCCGCCAGCAGCGCGTCGACGCGATCGAGCACCTCGGCACCACCGTGCAGGCGTGGCAGCTCGCTGATGGCAGCCTTGACGGCCTCGGGCTCGGCGCTTGCCGCCACACGGGCATCGAGGCCCACAAAGTCGTTGGCGTGTACGCAACGCAATGCCTCGGCAGCCAGTTCGCGATCCTCACAGGCCGCGAGCAGTTCCTTAAACGGACGAACGCTGCCCGCAATAATGCGCGCATCGGGCAGCGCCAGCTTGCGCATGGCCTCGGCCACGAGCGAGACGATCTCGACATCGCCCGCGGTGTCGCCCACACCGATAAGCTCAAAACCCAACTGCGTAAACTGACGCGAGCCGCCGGCATTGCGCTGGCACTCGCGAACCACCGGCGCCTCGTAGCGAAGGCGCAGCGGCAGATCGGCCGCGCGCATGCGAGTCGAAACCAAGCGCACGATCGGCAACGTGTTGTCGGGACGGACCACCAGCAGGCGACCGTCATCGTCAAAGAGCTTAAACGGCGTGTCCGCGATGCGGCCGCCTTCCTCGAGCGAACCCTTGTCCTCGAGCAGCGGCGTCTCGACCGGAAGGTAATGATGCTCCCTAAAGCAGCCCTTCACCGTCAGCGCAATCTCCTCGCGCGCCTGAGCCTCCTCGGGCAATATGTCCCGGAATCCCCACGGTGTGGCCGTCATCTGGTGAGCCTCCTCATGCTGTGTTTCGTATAGAACAGAAGACCGGCATAGCTCCGCCGGTCTTCTGGGTACTTTAGCATACTAGAGTGTTTGCGGGGAAAATCCATCGCAGCCGCTCACGCCGTATTCATTTGGAAACATAGGGCAGATCGCCGCAACCCAAACCCGCCTAGGCGCCAATCGCACGACGATACTCTGCCATTACCTGCGCATCGGCAGCTGCGGGGTCGGCAAAATAGCGCCCGTCATAGGTCTCGGCCGAAACAACTCCGCGATAGCCGCGCGCCACCAGCCTATCCAGGTCGGCGCGCATATCGCGGTCGCCGTCACCCCAGGCAAGATGCGTCGTGCCATCTGCCGCAACATCGACAAAATGCACGTGGGCGACATCATCGCCAAGCAGATCGAAATAATCGTCGATGGTATCCCCCGCCACCGCCATAGCGCCCAAATCCAGACACGCCTTAAGTGCCGGATGATCAACCGCCTCGATCATGTGCTTCGTATCGGCCGCCGAGTTCACGATCATCGACTCAACCGGCTGTAGGGCCTCGAGTACCAGTCGCACGCCGCGCTCTCCCGCATGCTCGGCAATCGCACGCAGCATCGAGGCGCTGCGACCCCACGCGCCCTCGATCGGCTCGTTCAAAAATGCCCAGCCGCTCGAGACCATGACCTGCTCGGCTCCAAGTTCCGCCGCAATATCTACAACGTTCTTAAAGTACGCGAGTGTGCGGGCACGTGCCTCATTCCCGCGCGCCGCGATATTCCACGGCTTGGGGTTGTTCTGTTCGGGACAAAGCCCCACAATCCGAACCCCATACCGCTGCGACAGCTCCCGCACCTGCTCGAGCGAATCGTATCCATGGCAATCGACATACAGATGCATCGCTCCGGTCCAAAGCTCGCAACACGTGTAACCCGAGGCCGCTGCCGAAGAAAAGAATTCCTCAAGGTCAAAATAACGATGGCTGATATTCATGACGGCAAGCTGCGGATACTCCATCTTGTCCACCTTTCGGCAAAAGGGCGCCGCAGCACAGTGTGCGCGACGCCCCCTCTTACATTGTTCTCATTATGACGGATACTCTACTGGACACCAAGCACTCCAAAGAACGCACCAGCGATACTCACGAGCAGGATCACGAGCATGATGAGCAGCGGATTCATCTTCTTCTTGAGCATGAGATAGACGATTCCAAACAGCCCCATCGTGACAAAGCCCGGGAAGATTCCGTTGAGCAGCTCGGCCAGCGTCTGAGCACCATCGCCCGCGCCGACCATGAGCGGAATGTCCACGGTGACCATCTCCATGGTCATAGCACCGATCACCATGGCGCCCATGATGGAGGCCATCTTGACGATCGTGTCCATAATGCCCGATTCCTGGACCTTGCTGATCATGTCCGAGCCAAAGCGATATCCCACAAACGTCAGCAGGTAACGGATGATGTAGTGAGGGACGTTGAACACGAGCAGGAACAAAATCGGGCCAAGAATAGAGCCCTGTAGCGCCAGCGACGTGCCGACACCCGTTGCCAAAATTCGCAGCGTGCCCCAGTAGAAGGCATCGCCCACACCGGACAGCGGTCCCATCAAAGCAAGCTTGACATTTGAGATCGCGCTCGTGTCAAAGCTATCGTCAGTAGCGTTGACCTCTTCCATTGCAGCGGCGATGGACATGGGGAGCGTCGAGATGTACGGCGTGACGTTATAGAGCTCCATATGGCGCTTAAGGGCGGCCTTAAAGTCCGCATCCTGCGGATACAGCTTGCGAAGAATCGGCATAAGGGCCCACATAAAGCCGATATGGCCCATACGCTCGTAGTTCCAGGAATGCTCATAGGGAATCGAGCGCCAGAACAGCTTCTTAAGGTCTGCGCGGGAAATCAGCCCGTCGTAAGAAGACTCAAACTTAAAACTCATCGAACCCACTCCCAATCGCAGGATCCTCGGTTGCCACTGCGGGCTGCTCCGCTTTTTTCTTATCACCCAAAACCGTCATCGCGACGACGATGATCGCGGCAAAGATCGCCACGCCCGTCGTGCTAATGCCAAAGTAGGCGACGAGGAAGAAGCCAGCGAAGAAGAACGGAGCCACCGTTTTGTTCATAATCATCTGCGCCAGCATCGCAAAGCCGAGTGCGGGCAAGAAGGCGGCGGCGACATCCATGCCGGTCTGAACGAAATCGGGGATGATGTTGAGCAGGCTGGCAACAGCATCGGCGCCAAAGAAGAATGCCAGGGGAATAATCAGCAGGCCGCACCAGCTCTGCGCGTAACCGGCGATGAGCATGTTGCGCGTGATGGCCTTGGTGTCTCCGTCCTCGACGTTTTTGTCGATACGGTGCACCAGCAGCAGCATCACCGGCTGGCCCAGGGCGGTATCGAGCGCCAGGACGATCGTTGCGATAGGAATGCCCAGGGTCAGGGCCGCCGAAGCGTCCGCGCCGGCCTGCATGGCAAGAGATACGCCCAGAATGGTTCCGGAAATCGTATCGGGCGGGTTATACGCACCGACCGAGATGGCGCCGACCATGGCAAGCTCCATCGTGGCGCCCATGATCGTGCCAGTCACCATGTCGCCCATGACAAGGCCAACCAGAGGTCCGAGCACGATCGGGCGCTGGAGGTAGCTCGTGCCCGTCAGCCACTCGGAATAGCCCAAAAGGGCAATCAAGAAAATCAGGATTGTCTTGATAACCATGACAGCCCCTAACCGATGACCTTCGCGGCGTCAGTCTTCGCATCTGCCGGAATCATCTGAATGAACAGTTCATAGCCCTCGCCGAGCAGCTCTTTGACATATGCCTCGTTTTCGGGCGTAAGGAACACACTCGTCGAGACCTGGCGGGCATTCTCGCTAAAGGCAACGTTGCCGAGGTTGATCTTCTTGACTCCCATCGCCTTGGCGACGGCACCGGCCTGCTGGATCGTCTCGCAAACCACGAAGAGCTTGTACTTATCGGTCACTCCGCTCTGGAGCGCCTTGACGGCGTCCTCGGTGTTTTTGACGACGACCTTGCAGCCCTCAGGCTTTGCAAGGGACAGGGCCTGTAGACGAAGCTTGTCATTGAGGACCGTGTCGCTCACCAACAGGATGCAATCGGCACCCAGAGCCGAGGTCCAGCTAACGGCAACCTGGCCGTGAAGCAGTCGATAATCTACACGAATCATCTGAATCATGATGTGCTCCCTAGTGGTTAAAACTCATCGAGCTCGGCCTGCCCCAGCAGGTCGTTGACGTACTTGACCTTGGTGTCGTCCGCCTCGACGATCTGGCGAATGGCCTCATCGATCGGGGTGGATTCGGGCACGAACAGCAGCTGAATAAGGAGCGGCAGGTTCATATTGGTCACCAGATGCGTGTTGGGACGCGTCTGGACGATCTTGGTGAACTCGTTGTTGACACTGCCACCAAAGAGGTCGGTGCAAACGACGACCTCATCGTCCGCGGCAAAGCCGTCCAGAATCGCTGCGGCCTCCTTGGTCAGGTCCTCGTTTCCGTCGACATACATAGAGAGCGCATGGACGTTTTCGCGCTCGCCGGAAAGCAGGCCGATGCTCTCGACGATTCCAGACGCAAAATGAGCATGGGACGCCACGATAAACTGCCTCATTCGATTCCCCTTCCTAGCGAATTTCGGCATAAAAATGCCCGGACGCATGCGCCCGGGCAGGGTGCTTCTTAAATGAGTGGTCAACTATTAGTAGTCGAACTGGTGATAGTAACGACGGTAGTTGAGGTTGTGCTTGGTGACCGTCTCGTAGTAAGCGGCAAGGCGATCGGTGATCAGCGAGGAGAGGATCCACGGAGACACGATGACGCGGAACTCGTCGTCAAGGCCGGGGATCGCGAACTCGGCGGTGTCGATGATGTTGATGTCGGGGTCGCCGGTCACGCCGCGGGTCAGGAAGGCGCGGACGCGCTCGGCGAGCTTGCGGTGCTCGTCCTCGCCCATGAACAGGAACACGGGGACGCCGGGCTCCACGAGCTCGAGCGTGCCGTGGA
>DBGFJU010000056.1:0-27784 GCA_048529485.1 Collinsella aerofaciens
GCGCTCGCTGTGTGCGACGACTACCTGCGCGCCGCCAACAAGCGCTGGAGCGATGCCTCCAAGGCCGCCAACAAGCTCGAGGGCGAGCCGGCCAACGCCGCCATGACGCAGGCCCTCGTCGACGCCTTTACCGAGCTGCGCGTAGCGACCGTGCTCATGCACGGCATCGTGCCGGCCGGCTGCGAGCTCATCTGCGAGTACTTCGACGTTGACCCGGTCGCCTTCTTTAGCTGGGATAACATCTTTGCCTCCACGGATGAGTTTGTGGAGAGCCTGGGCGAGAAGCCCGGCGAGCACCGCGTGAAGCCGCTGCCCCCGCGCTTCGACTTCTTTAGCAAGCACGAGAGCCAGTACTAAAGCACGCCAGCAGCGGCGTGCCCGGAAAGTAGTCAATTTGGAACGGGAAGGAAAGACGGATGTCCAAGCCGCGTCGTCGTAAGCAGAAAAAGCAGGTTAAGCCCGAGCTCAAGCTTAGGCAGTTTGCCTCCACCGAGCTTTCCGACCAGCTTGCCGCCCAACACTCCGCCGCCGACCTGCCGTGCTTTATGGTCGATACGGTCGCCGGCGCCTATGCGCCCGCCGATGCCGAGCTCATGATCGAGGGCTTCGGCGCCGCGGTCACACGCCCGGTCACACTGCGCGCCAACACGCTCAAGGCAACCGCCGAGGACATCGCTGCGGCGCTCGATGCCGCCGGCATCGCGCACCAAACCGTTACCTGGTACCCGGACGCCTTTATCCTGCCCGAGGCCCAGGTTTCCGATCTGTGGGATCTCGACATCTACCGCGACGGCAAGATCTATCTGCAGAGCCTGTCGTCCATGATGCCGCCGTTGGTCCTGGGCGCCCAGGCAGGCGAGGACATCCTGGACATGTGCGCAGCCCCTGGCGGCAAGACGACGCAGATCGCCGCCCTCACCCAGGGCCAGGCACACCTCACGGCCTGCGAGATGAGCATTCCCCGCGCCGAAAAGCTTGAGTCCAACCTCCACCGCCAAGGTGCCAAAAACGTGCCCGTCATGCGCATCGACGCACGCGAGCTCGACGAGTTCTTCCGCTTTGACCGCATCCTGCTCGACGCTCCCTGCACCGGCACGGGCACCGTCATCAGTGGCAACGAGAAAAGCCTGCGCGGCCTCACCGAGCAGTTGCTGAGCAAGTGCGCCCGCTCGCAGCGAGCACTTCTGGACCGCGCCATGGGTGCCCTCAAACCGGGCGGCACGCTCGTCTATTCGACCTGTTCGATCTTGCCGCAGGAAAACGAGGACGCCCTGCAAGAGGCCCTCGACAAGCATATGGACTGCGAGCTCATCCCCCTCGACGGCACGCCAAGCGAAAGTGAAGCACGACGCACCCAGGAAGCTGGTGAGGAGCCGCGCATCGAGTCCAACGCTCTGACCGAAGCCATTGCCGCGGGTCAGGTATCGGCCATCGCCAACGGCCTGCCCGGCACGCTCACCATTCCGCCTAGCCGCGACTTTGAGGGCTTCTACATTGCCCTGATCCGAAAACGCAGCTAGCGCACGGATCCAAAACTCAACAAGCTATCTCTGTGCGCGTTTGCCCTGCTGGTCGCGATGTTGTTTAAGCATCGCGCGCTCCTTGCGTTCGGCCCTTTTGCCCTTAATGGCCGTGACCACAAAGTAGATGACCGCGGCGGCAACGATTGCGGCCACACACAGGCCGATCGAGCCAAACATTGCTGTCAATTCCATACCGCGTCACCTCTCTTTTAAACGGGGCTTTCAAGATAGCACCTCGATACCCGCCACCACAGCTCCTTCACGTTCGCCGGCCCTTCGGTCTAACGGATGGCGCGGCGGGGAAAAATCAACTCGTCAAACGATTTAGCATTCGCAATTCCGGCTGCATCGCGCCGGCCGTCATCACATAGAATCGAGCCTCCATGGATACCCTCAACGATCTAAATGAGCGCGTCGACGCCTTCGTCGGCACCAGCTCCTTCGACACGCCTGCGGCGGCAAACGACCAAGCTCCCATCGATGTGCCCGCCGAGGTGCACGAGGACATCGTCGCCTCGGTCGATTTTTCCGAGGTCGAGCTTGCAGACGAGTTCACCGAGCCCCAAGTAGCCGTCACGCCCAACGGCCTGCTCCCTATGGAGCCCCTGCCCATCGACGGACGCCTGCGCAAGGCTGCCCTTCGCATGCCCGACGAGATCGAGGAGGCCAGCGGCTTCACGCTCTTTGGCCGACGCATCAAGTCGCTCATTTACACCACCGATGTCGCGGTTATCCGCAACTCCAACGCCGACGCCGTCTTTGCGGTCTACCCTTTCACGCCGCAGCCCGCCATTACGCAAGCGCTGCTGACCGTCGCCGAGTGCCCGGTCTTTGTAGGCGTGGGTGGCGGAACTACGACCGGTAAGCGCTCCGTGCAGATGGCAGCCGTCTCCGAGATGCAGGGCGCGGCGGGCTGCGTGGTCAACTCCCCCGCTACTGCCGAGATGGTCGAGCACATCACCAACATCGCCGACATCCCCGTCATCGCCACGGTCGTTCGCTGCGACGACGATGCCCACGCCAAGGTGCGCGCTGGAGCCAAGATTCTCAACATCGCCGCCGGCAAGAACACGCCCCAGGTCCTACGCGAGCTGCGCGAGCACTATCCCAACCTGCCGCTTATCGCGCCGGGCGGCAAGACGCCCGAGAGCATTCGCGAGACCATCGCCGCCGGCGCCAACGCCATCATCTGGACACCGCCTTCGGCCCAGCAGCTACAGACCGACATGATGCAGCGTTATCGCAAGATGAAGGAAGACGCCACACCTGTCATCTCGCGCGACGACGTGCCCATTATCGACCAGGTCGCCGCCGCCGAGGTCAGCCAAGTCGAGAACATGAATCCCGATGTGCCGATTCCCGACGAAGTCATCGAGCGCGTCGCTTCGATCCACGAGCGCGTCGAGGAGCATCGCGCCAACCGCGGCCTCAAGCCGTCACTGCACGGCTTTTTCTTCCGCGGAAAGAAACGCTAGCCGCAACAGCAAGGCCCGCCCCACAAACGTGAGGCGGGCCGTTTTCGTTTGAGCAATCATGCAGCGACGTGATGGGGCAAATTAATCCACGCGCTTGTCGCCCATAAAGAAGAGCGCCACCGTACCAGGTCCGGTATGCGAGCCAATCAGAGTACCGATGTCATTGATCTCAATCTTGCCTTTAAGCTGCGGAACCTGTTCCTCAATCAGCGCCGCGACCGCCTCAGCATCCTCGCGGCACGCTGACTGCGACATGATGCACTTACCCGAATAATCTGCACCGTCCTGTACGTGTGCCATCATGGTCTTAGCCATCTCGGAAATCGCGCGCTTCTTAGTGCGAATCTTCTCACGTGGCGACAGCTTACCTTCGCAATCGACCGTCATAAGCGGGCAAATCTTAAGCGCCGTGCCGATGATCGCGCTCGCGGCCGAAATGCGACCGCCGCGCAGGTAGCTCGACAGATCGGTCGAGAAGAACCAGTGGTGCAGGTTGAGCTTGTGCTCCTCGATCCAGGCAGCCGTCTCGTCGAGTGAAGCCCCGCTATCGCGCACATCGGCGGCATATTCCAACAACAGGCCAAAGCCCGAAGACGCCGCCAGCGAATCGATGACGCGCACCTTGCCGCCCTCGGGATAGCGATCCGCAAGCATCTGCGCCGCGACGCAGGCCGATCCATACGTGCCCGAAATACCCGACGACAACGTCAGGTGCAGCACGTCTTTACCCTCGGCAACAAACGGCTCCCAAAACTCCTCGTACTCACCCACGCTCACCTGAGACGTCTTGGGCATGGCGCCCGCGGCAATCTGGGCAAAAAACTCGTCCGGCGTAATCGACTGATACAGATCGTCCGTATAGACAACATCGTCGATCTCGTAATGAAAACACACGACAGGGATATTGCGCGACGCAAAGAACTCACGGGTTCGATCGGCGGCGGATTCACAGGTCAGGACAAAATCACTCATATGAGGCTCCTTACTCATTGCTGCGCAAATTATCGCACAGTGAGCCTACATGCGGTATATATGTCCACTATTTACCAAATCGAACCAAAAATAGTGAACATCTTTACCACCATCGTCTCCACCGACCCGACGCATAAATATCTGAGAAAACACCCTCTGTCGTCTCCACCCGACCAACACATCTACCTTCACTAAATCGATTTACCAAACCGTTCAGCCGACAATTCAGCCGCTGGCGCAAAATCGAAACAAAAGCGGCGCATACTGGTAAACGTTTGACGCTGTTTATCAGTTTTACCAGCCCCATCGGAAGGTGTTTCATGGTCGCATTCGATCGCAACCCGCAAGACTTCAAGTATCTGCGCCTGCTGTCGAGACAGTTCCCCACCGAACAATCCGCATTTACCGAAATTATCAACCTCTCGGCAATCCTCAACCTACCCAAGGGCACCGAGCATTTTATGAGCGACGTGCATGGCGAGTACGAAGCCTTTATGCACATCCTCAACAACTGCTCGGGCGTCGTGCGCGAACATGTCGACGAGATCTTTGGCGACACGCTCTCCTTTGACGAAAAGGGCGAGCTGTGCACGCTCATCTACTACCCGCGCGAGAAGATCGACCTGGTCCGCAGCCAGCGCGAGGACTCGCCAACTTGGTACAAGACGATGCTTGACCAGCTCATCATGGTCGCTCGCTCGCTTTCAAGCCGCTACACGCGCTCCAAGGTGCGTAAGGCCATCCCGCGCGACTACGCCTATATCATCGACGAGTTGTTGCACACGCACCCGGACGAGAACAACTATCGCGTGCGCTATCACGAGCGCATCGTGGAGTCCATCCTGGAGACCGCCAGCGCCGACGACTTTATCGAGTCGCTCGCCTCGCTCATCAAGCGCCTGGCCGTCGACCACCTGCACCTGGTGGGCGACATCTTCGACCGCGGCGGCGGCGCGGCCAAGATTATGGACCGTCTGCTCACCTACCATTCACTCGACATCCAGTGGGGCAACCACGACCTACTGTGGATGGGCGCTGCGGCCGGTGAGCCCGCCTGCATCGCCACGGTGTTGCGCAACAACCTACGCTACGACAACTACGAGATCCTGGAGAACGACTACGGCATCTCGCTGCGTGAGCTTGTCGCCTTTGCCGATGCCACCTGCACCGCCGGTGAGTCCATCACACCGCTGATCAAGGCCATCAACGTGCTGCTCTTTAAGCTCGAGGGCCAGATTATCCAGCGCCACCCCGAGTTCGATATGACCGACCGCCTGTTACTCGACAAGATCGACCACGACACCGGCACGGTCACGCTCGCCGACGGCAGCGTGTGGCCGCTCACGACCAACGACTTCCCCACCGTCGACCCGGCGGACCCCTACACGCTCACGTCTCAGGAGCAGCACATCATCGACAAGCTCGTGTCCGAGTTTGTCACCGCCGATCACCTGCATCGCCATATCGATTTCCTCTACACCCACGGCTCGATGTACAAGGTCGCCAACGGCAACCTGCTCTTCCACGGCTGCGTTCCACTCAACGAAGACGGCACCTTCAGCAGCATGAACTGCCTGGGCACCTGGCACGCTGGCCGCGATTATCTCGATTTTTGCGACCACATCGCCCGCCGCGCGTGGCGCGTGGGCGACCGCGATGCCCTCGACTGGATGTGGTACCTGTGGATTGGCTTCAATTCACCCGCCAGCGGACGCCTGGTGCGTACCTTTGAGCGCGCCTATATCGCCGATAAGAGCACCTGGGTCGAGCCGATGGACCCGTACTTTACGCTTACCAAGTCGCCCTCGGTCTGCGATGATATCATGCGCGAGTTTGGCGTCGCGCCCATGGCATGCTCGCCGACCGGCCACATCATCAACGGCCACACGCCCGTTAAAACCACCAAGGGCGAGCAGCCCATCCGCGCCGAGGGCAAGCTGCTGGTCATCGATGGCGGCTTCTGCCGCGCTTACCATCCCAAGACGGGCATCGCCGGCTATACGCTCATCTCGAGCTCGCGCGGCTGCCGCCTCAAGTCGCACCGGGCCTTTACGACGGTTGCCGAGGCACTCACGCGCAACGTGGACATCGAAAGCGAGACCAACCGTTTTGACCAAGCGGATCGTCGCCGCATGGTGAGCGACACCGATACTGGCGCCAAGATTCGCAGCCAGATCCAGGATCTGCGCCAGCTGCTCGATGCATATAGAAACGGTGCTATCGAAGAGCGCGTCTAGCCCCACCCGCGGGGATTGGCTAAACTTGCTGAGTTTGTCATCCCCACGGCGTCCCCGCGCCACCCTAAGGCAGGTACCATGCAAAAGCTCCTTGCGCAGATCATGAAATTTGGCGTCGTCGGTGTCATTGCCACGGTTATCGACTTTGGCATTATGAATCTGCTCCACTACGGTCTGGGCCTCAACATCCTAATCGCCAACACCAGCGGCTTTATCATCTCACTCATCTTTAACTACCTCGCAAGCATGAAATACGTGTTTGCGCACAAGGAAGGCATGAGCCGCCGCCGCGAGTTCATCATCTTTGTCGTGCTGTCCGTGATCGGTTTGGTGCTCAACGATGGCATCGTGCTGGCGCTCAACGCCGGCCTGGGACTCGAGGCCAATATCGCCAAGATCTGTGCCACCGCGCTTGTCATGGTCTACAACTTTGTGACCCGAAAAATCTTCCTGGAGGGCGACGAGACAAAATAGCTCGAAACCCCTGTAGCATTACGGCGCCCACGGACGACGCGCACTCAGCGCAGTATCGTCCGTGGGTGTCGCTCGTTTACGGGCAGATTTTCAACGTTTGCGGATTAGCTCTTGAAAATTTGGCGAGTTCGTATAGTTCTTGGCAAAGACCTTACGTTTCCCTTGCAAAAGATCTAAAGTATCCCCTGCTCGATTCATCAACGCATTGGATGTGATTACGTGCGCAAGGCGCTGGCACAACCTCATACCAAGCAGTTCCTCAAGTTTGCTGTCGTGGGTCTTATCTCCTTTGGCATCGACTGGGGCATGCTCATTGCGCTCGTCGAGCTGTTCCACCTCGACTTTTTGATGAGCACCACGGTTTCGTTTATCACATCCGTCGTGGTCAACTACTGGCTCAGCATGAAGTACGTGTTCGACCACCGCGAAGGCATGAGCCGCAAGCGCGAGTTCACGATCTTCACCATCCTGTCGGTGATCGGCCTGGGCCTCAACGACCTGTACATGTTTGTGGGCGTCACGTTTTTGAGCATCGGCTACCAGGCCATGAAGGCCATCGCCACGTTCTTGGTCACCTGGTACAACTACTTCAGCCGCCGCTTCTTCCTCGAGGGCGCACGGTCGTAGTCGATTCGCTATTTGCTTGAATGTATAACCGGTTGGAATTCCCGTTCCAACCGGTTTTTTGTTTGCCGAGAGACCCGGCGACCCAGTCCCATTCGCATGAAAAACGGGCGGTCCGGATGTTGGTCCGAACCGCCCGTCTGGCGCGCTATGTCGAGGCCTCTAGCCTGTAACGTAATACCAGACTACGTTGTCGCCGTTTGAGAGAACGTAGTTACTACAGGCCGTCATGGGCGTTGTGCCGTTGACGGAGTACATCCAGCCGCTCGTGCCGCCGTACTGTTTCTCGGCCAAACCACCAATCGCGGAGACATACGTACCGTACGACGAGCCATGTGCGTTGACAGAAAGGCCCAGCGCGCACAGGGCATCGTAGACGGTAGCGCCTTCGTTAAAGGTAAAGGTGCCACCAGAGGACACAGGATTGCCCACAGAGCTCGATGTGACCGAAACCGTCACCGTAACGTAGTTGGACTCCTGCGAGCCGCTCTGGCCGCCCGAGGAGGCGTTTCCACCATTAGAGGATGAGGCTCCATTAGACGACTGGCCACCGCCCGAAGAAGCACCACCAGACACCTTGGAAGTATCGCCGGCTCCCGTATTCTGGGCAGCGGATTTATCGCCAGACTTCTTGCCGTCCTGGTCCTCGGACTTCTTGCTATCCGAGTTTTTGTCCGATTCCTTGTCCGAAGACTCGGAATCGTCCTTGCCGTCGTTCGAACCCTTGAACTCATCTTTTGCGTCATTCGATGACTTGGAATCCTTGGAACTGGCCTCGCCCGAAGTCGTAGTCGAGCCAGACGCCTTGGTGTCCTTGGTGACGACGCTCTCCCCCGTCACGGTCTGAATGATCCAGTCGATGGACCAGGCACCGCTTGTGGAAGGATGGACGAAACTCAGCGAGACGACGATCAGAATGGTGCATGCAGCAGTCAGAACGCCGAGGAGCGCCTTGCGACGAGAGGTGGACGCCGCCGAAGCGGCGCCCTTTTGCTTTGGATCATCGAGCTGGATAAACGAGGAGTCGGGCGGTTGCCCGCTGGTCTCCTTGGGCTTATCGGGCATTACCGTCACCCTTGCCGCGCTTGGTCAGCACGAAGACGGCGATGAGTGCGAGGCCAATCACGCCGGCGGCGATGCCAACGATGGCGAGCGGATTGGTGCCAGTCTCCTGCTCGGAAGCACTAGAGGACTTCTTAGCAGTGGTCGTGGAAACAGCACCCGTATCGGACTTGGAATCGGACTTCTTGTCGGACTTCTTGTCGGACTTGTTGTCCTTGGTCTCGGTCTTGGTCGACACCGTCGTCTTGGTCATCGGCTTATGACCCGGAGCGACAGCGCCGCCAGTCTGCTGGCCCTTCGTGCCGGAGCCGGAACCCGTGCCCGTTCCAGCGCCAGCACCGGAACCGTTGCCAGCGCCACCATTGCCGCCATTGGAGCCAGAACCGCCATTGCCGCCAGGGTTAACAGCATTCTTGGTCCACTTGGCATACAGCGTCAGATCGGCCGTCACCGGCGTGCTAAAGTCATACGCCTGCGTGCAAGCCTCATCGGTATACCAACCGCCGAAAGTGTAGCCATCGCGCGTCGGATCGGCCGGCTTGACCAGCTTGCCATCGGCCGTAGCAACAAACTTAGTGTCGCAAGCAGACCCGCCGTTGGAGTTAAAGGCAACCGTCCAAGACTCGACAGCTCCAAGTTTAAACAGCGTGCCCGAATCATTAATGTAGTAGAGATTGCCAGAAGCATCGGCAATGACCGGAGAGTCACAGTACTGGTAATGGCCAGCCGCATCATAAATCTGCGTCGCCTCTGCATCGCCGAGCGTATAGCGATACACGCCACCACCAGCAGAGTAGTTGACGTAATCCTTGCTATCCGCGCTGTTAACGGTGAAGTACACATAGGTCTTGCCGCCCTGAACACTCACCAGCGGAGTAGCAGCAATACCGTTGAGGCCAGCCGGCAGCGCCTTGCCGTCGGCAGCAGCGACCATCGTGGTCTTACCCGTCTTCAGGTTATAGAGAACCAGAGCAGAGCCAGTAGCCGTCTGTCCGCCGACAATCAGATTGTCACCAGACACCGCAGGGGCGCTCAGATTATTCGTAAGGCCCAGATCAACCGTCTTCTGTTCACTCAGCACGCCCTTCGCCGAAAGCGAAATCACATGGAGCTTTCCGTCGTGCGTCATCTGATAGAAGGTCGAACCATTGGACGGATCGGCAATGCAATCGGCATTTGCGACAGCGCCGAGCTTCATGGTCGAAACGACATCGCCCGTCGTCTTATCAATGCACTTAAGCGTACCCGCGCTCGTAGGAACGATGGCATACTTATCCGTCAAAGCCGCACCAGTCCAGTAATAGCCCTCGGCAGGGTCGATGTTCTGCCAAGAAACTTCGCCCGTGGCAATCTTAATGCGTGCAAAGGAGCCGTTGCCGTAGGTCGCGTTGTAATTCTCGTCATACGAAATATCGACCGAGCCTACATAGACGTACTCGCCGTCCGAAACGACGGTGCAGGAGCTCTGCGTCAAGTCCGTTAAACCAGGCGTCAGCCACTTGCAGATCAGCTTGTCTGCAGTAATCGCCTGGACCGCACCGCCGTTGAGCGGAACGACGATAAGGCCATTGGTATAGATCGGACGAGAGGTATAGCTCACCTTGGAGGCAAGCGGCGCAGAGGCAACCTTTTTGCCCGTGGACGAATCGATCTTAATGAGCTCGTTCTCGGTCGCGATGTACACAAAGCCGTTAGCAATGACAGGCTCGCTGCAGTTGGCATACTGCTGACCAGACTCGGCCTTCCAATCGAAGGCCCACTTAAGACCGGCGGCCTGCGCAGGCGTCTTGGCATCCGTTACGGTCGAACCGTTGCCGCTGTTGCCGTAGCCGGCCCACTCGGCATCCCAATCAGGAGTCGTCGCGCTCGGATCCACGACAATCTTGTCGGGATCGGGCATGGGCGAATTATCGGTGGTATAGGCAAGCGTGACCTTATCGCCGCTCTGGAGCGTAATCTGATTGGCGCAGAGTAAGGAGGGCTCTCCGTTGATATACAGATGCCAATATTTATTGGTCGCAGCATCCCAACCATACGGCTTGTGATCGAACGGCGAAGTAATGGAATTCAGGAACCAGTACTCACCACTCTGGGAGCCGTTGTACGCAACGCCCTTGGCCTTCAGAACTGCCTCAATAAGGTTCTGGGCCGTGGAGCCTTCGGGCAGAGAAACATTGCTTGCCGTGCCCCAACGCGTATTGTTCCCGTTGACATCGGGACCGATAACATCGACAGACCCAAGAACCTGGCCAGGAAGGGCATCGGCGTCAGCACCATACATAAAGGTGACGGCATCGCCCTCATGGAGCTCGTAGGCACCGGCGCCAACGTCGGCGAACTTGCCATTTACGTAGAAGCGCCAATAGCTATTGGTCGCAGCATCCCAGCCATAGGACTTGCCATCGAATGGCGAATAAATGCCGTTGAGGAACCAGCCCCAAGACGATTCGCTGGCATCGAGCTTAAGGCCGGTCTGCTCAAGGAGATCCTTGGCAGTGGAGCCTGCCTTGAGACTCGTCTGGCCCGTCGAAGCCCAAACCTGCTGCTTGCCGTCCTTGTCCTTACCGAGAACCTGAACAGAAGCATGGACAGAATCGGAGGGCAGCTGGTCGCCCCAGCCACCGTAGAACCACGTAACGGTATCGCCGGCATGGATGGTGACATTGTCCGCCGTATAGTCACTCGACTTGCCGTTGATGAACAGCTGCCAATAGGTCGAATAATCTTGGGGCGTACCCAGCTCAACACCGTTGTACTTAAGGCTCAGAATGAAGGAGCCCGCAGCAACGGCGTCAATGTCGTTCGCCTCGAGTGCGGCCTTCGTAAGGTCAAGCGCGCTCGAACCGGACGTCACCACATACTGCGCGTTATCGACCCAAGTCTGAGTCTTGCCCTGGGCATCGCGACCAATGACGGTCACATTTGCGGCAACCTGGTCCTTAACGACAGGGGACGCGCTACCAGCCGTATAGGCAAACTCAATCTTCTGCCCTTGGGTGAGCTTGACGCTGCTCGCGCCAACCGAGGAAGACGCGCCGTCGACGAACAGCTGCCAGTAGGCATAAGTCGCCGGATCGAAGGCAAGCGTACGGCCATCGCTCGGGGATGTGATGCTTTTGAGGTAGAAACCGTATGCCGTGTTCGGATCGTAATCCGCCTTGAAGCCCGTCTTCTGCTGCAGCTTAACGAAGGCATCCGCAGCCGTCGCGCCCTCGTCGAGCTTGAGTTGCGTAGGTGCCACCCAGGTCTGAGCCTTGCCGTCGGCATCGGTGCCGATAATCGAGAACGAGACCTCGACTTGCTTCTTGGCGACATCGCCGGTTTCTGTCGGGTTCTCTGTCTGGACGGCAGCCGCGGCGGCAGATCCTGCTTGGCCAGCGGATACCGTCGAAGACTGCTCGCTCGTGGCAGGGCTCTCCCCCGTCGCCGAGCCTTCGTCGCCAGTTGCTGCCTCTGTAGTGGCGGCACTAGCTGCAGGCGCGCTCCCGGAATCCGAAACCTCGGCGCCGCTCTGCTCAGCGGTACCGCCCGCAAGCGCTGCGTCCTCGCCTGGCGTCGTAGCCTGAGCCACAGCGTCGGTAATGCCCTCGGCACCCTCGGCCCACAGCTGAGCCGGCGTGGTGCCAAAGGCCATCGCGAAGGCCAGGAATGCCACCAGGCAGCGCTTTGCCACACCGCGCGCGATTACGCCACGGCGACGAAGCGAGGAACGCTGGCACTCGTCCTCAAACATATCCATTTGTCTCCTACTGTCTGTACTTGGAGCGTTGCCTTGAAGCTGCCCCACGTCATCGCGCATGTTGCGCTCGAGTTCCCCCATCGGGGTCCCCCTTCCCTCCAGAGCCCTATGCACACCGGCGGCATACGCCGCAGCCGCATGCAAGATGGGAGGCGATCCGACTTAACCTTAACGACTCGGGCGCGCCGTCCGATCTGCGACGCGAACATTCCGAGCCAAGAGGAATTACGGTTACTGGTACAGCCGGGGACTTGCACCCCGATTCTCCCAAACGCGCAGGAAAACCGCGCATTCGTGCGTCTCCGCACCACCATCTAGGCCATCGATTAAAACCGTCAATATGCTATCACGCAAAAGGGCCTCGCACGCAGGCGAAGCCCAAGGTAAAAGCTATTGTTTGCGATAGGAGAATGCGGTGACGGTCACAGCCTCTAGTGCTTGCCGCCGTGGCTGTTGAGCCAGATATTGCGACCCAGCATAAGCGCCAGCACCAGCGCGCTCACGTAGCCCATAAAGCCAATGACTGGGATACCAAACACAACCGGCTCGATGCGTGCATAGTACACCACCGACGAACCGATAAACAGACCGGCGATCACAATCGCCATCGACATGCGGTCGATGATTCCGCCCAGCTGTCGCAGCGCCTTATCGCTGCTCATGATCTGCGTGTTCACCTTAAGCTGGCCGCGCGTGAGCATACGCGAAGCCAAGCCCAGATACTCGGCCGCCTCGAGCGAGCCTTTTGCCGCGCGATAGCTGCTCGCGGCAAAGTCGCGGCTCATCTCGCGCATGCGGGCATAGATGCTCTTCTCGTTTTTTATATGAGCCTGAATGATCTGGATCATGTTGACGTTGGGCATGTACTCGGTCAGCAGACCCTCGAGCGTCACCATGCCGCGCGCGAACATTGTCACCACGCTCGGCAGCTCAACGTCGTTTTTGCGCGCCAAGTTTAGCAGCGAGGTCAAAAACTCGCCGATATCCAGATCCTTCAGGTCAAGGCCCGCAAAGTCAGCCACGATAAAGTCAAGATCGGACAAAAAGGCCGAATGATCGAGCTCAGCCGAGTCGCCACGCGTCACGGCGAAGCGCATGAGCGAATCCTTGAGCTTTGGCACGTCGCCCTCGGCCACGGCAAAGATCATATCCTTGACGATACCGCGGTCGTGGCTCGACATGCGTCCGACCATGCCCAAGTCGATAAAGTAGACGATGCCGTCCTTGAGAATGATGTTTCCCGCATGCGGGTCGGCATGGAAAAAGCCGTCATCGAGCACCTGCGTCGAGTAGTCCTCGACGATTGCGGCACCGATCTTTTCCAAGTCATAGCCCTCGGCCACCAAGCGTTCAGGATCGGCGATCGAAATGCCGTCGACGTAGTCCATAACCACCACGTGCTCGGTGCACAGGTCCAGATAGGATTTAGGGCACGTCACGCCATGAACGCTCTTATGGAACTCGTAGAAGTCGTTGAGGTTTTTGGCCTCGGCCAAAAAGTTGGTCTCCTCGCGAAACGAGGTCCACAACTCCTCGACTACGCCGTGCAGGTCAACGAATTGATCGGTGTTGACGAACTTGGAAACAATGCGCACCACCGAGCGGATGATATCGATGTCCTGCGCCATAACCTGCTGCGCACCGGGGCGCTGCACCTTGACGGCTACGTCCTCGCCCGTCACCAGACGAGCGCGGTGCACCTGCGCGAGCGATGCGCTACCAAGCGGATTGGGGTCGATCGCATCGAACATCTCCCCCAGGCGCAGGCCGTATTCCTCTTCCAAGCAGCGGAGCACTACCTCGTACGGCACCGGCTCCACGTCGGAACGCAGACGGCGCAGCTCATCGCAAAAGCGCTGCGGCAGAATCTCGGACCGGTTGGCCAGAATCTGCCCCATCTTGACGAACATGGGGCCGAGCTCCTCGAGCAGGCGGCGCAAGCGAACCGGCGTGAGGTTATCCCACACACGGTACTTTTTGACCAAGCGAACAATCTGCCCGATGCGTTCGCGACGACCCGCCGGCGTGAGCTGGTATTCCTCGTCCGGCGCCATCGCGTCGGGCTCTTCGGGCACCATATCGACAGCGCGCGGCTTTTTGCGAGCGCCCGAGACGGCGGCATCGACCTCATCGACAACCGCCGCCTCGTCACCCAAAGGATCTAGATTGTTGTAATCGGTGGTGGAATCTGCCATCTGCGCTGCTACTCGGCCTCTTCGGTATCCTTCGCATCGTCGGGCTCAACGGACTCGACGGGCACCGAGGTCACGTTGTCCTCGACCGAATCGACGATGTCGCGCACATGGGCCAGGAAGGCCGTGCGCTCGGGGGCGGTCATGACGCGGACCCGGGCAAGGATGAGCTCGTCAAGCACGCGCTGGGCCGCGGTCTCGCCCTGCATGCCCAAGCGCTCGGTCAGATCGGAGATGGTACCGCCGGCCTGCTCGAACATGTCGGACACACTGCGGGCGATATCGGGGGTGGCGGTGTCCTTGCGGACCTGCTCGCCCTTGGTGTTAAGGTCGTCGAGGACCTTCTTGCCGCCTTCGACAGCAACGGCGGCAGCGCCAAAGCCCACGTTAATGGCGCCGTTAACAAGCTGATCGAGTTTCATAACCATGGTTATCTCCAATCACAAACAACTGCATTGGCGTTCTTGTACCCAAGATCGAGCGAAAGCGACAAAGCGTTTTAGCGCTATTCGATCGACGGGAAATCCCTACCTCACGTTGTCATTCATCGCGAAAGAGTTCTTCATGGCGCAGCTCGTGGTGTAGAGCACCTTGCCCAGCAGAGCATCGGTCTCCACGCGAACACGCTCGGCAAAGGCCTCGTTGGCGCGTGCAAGTTCGGCAGGTACCTCGGCCTCGGGCAGAGCGGCTACGGCAGCGTCGACGTCATGGATCTGCTTGTGGCCCATGCCGCCGACCTTCTCCTGGTAGTCCTCCACGGCGCGGCCGCACTCATGGAAACGGATGTCAGCCAGCGCGCCGATCAGGCGGTTGGCCCAGTAGAAGTTTTCGGACGTCACGCGAGCCTGCGTGTCGGCATAGTACTCGGGCATGGTCTCGACGTTGGCGTACAGCGGAACCAGCGCGTTAAACGAGTTGGAACCAAAGGCCATCCACTGCACGGCGCGATACGCCGGCTGCGCATAGGGGCGCAGCTGCAACACGGCGAGCTGGCTGTTGCGGTTGATGCCGATGGGACGATAAGCGCCACGCGTAGCGGGCGTGCCCTTGCTGCCGTAGCAGTCGTACTCCGTGCCCTGGTAGTGGCTCGAAAGCACGTACTTGATGTCCTCGATGGTCACCTTGCGCTCCGGCACGCGGCTCCAGGGGATGTCGTCGCTCTCGGGCGTGTAGTCGGCCTCGGGACCATCCCACACGTCGCTGGGGTTGAGGCAGCGCTGCATGTACCAGGCGCGCGGCGTATTGTAGACGTGGTCGCTGTCGCTGTGCGAGCCAAAGGCCTCGCGCGGGTTAAAGACCGCGGCGGGACCGTCACCATCGACGCCCAGCGTCAGGTCCAGATGCCACTCGGCCATCCAGGCGCGCAGGTCGGACGAGCACATGTGGTCGGCCTGGGCACCCTCGGCGTCGTCCAGGTCAAAGCTGTCGATACCCAGCTGGTTGGGCATGGTCACATAGGCGTCGTCAGGCACGCGCTTGGCGATCCAATGGTGACCGCCGATGGTCTCGAGCCACCAGATCTCGTCCACGTCGCTAAAGGCGATGCCGTTGTTCTCGTAGGTGCCGTAGCGCTCGAGCAGGTCACCCAGAATGCGTACGCCGTCGCGGGCGGACTTGGCGTACGGCAGGACCAGGGTCACCATGTCCTCCTCGCCCAAGCCACCGGACTGTGCCGGAACGTATCCGTCCTCGCCCTCGTTGCCCTTGGCGGGCACATAGTCCACGAGCGGATCGGCACCGCGGACGCGCTCGTTGGTGGTGAGCGTCTCGGTTGCGGACATGCCAACATTGAGCTCGTTGAATCCGGCCTCGGCCCAAATACCGTGACCGGGAACGACGTCGGGGACGCTCGTGTAGCGCATGGGATTGTCGGGCAACTCAACGGTCAGGTGGCTCAGGACGCTCGTGTAGACACGCGGCTGCTCGTCGGGATGCACCACGCGCATGCGCTTGGGCTCAAACACCCCGTTGGACGAGTCCTCGTTGCGGGCGACCAGCGTCGACCCGTCGTAGCTCGCGTTCTTACCAACCAAAATCGTTGTGCACGGCATGCGCATCCTCCTTGAGCGAAGAAATCAAACGGCAACAGTGTATCGCTTCGACGCAAAAAGGGCGAAACCACGGCCTCGGCAGCCCCCGTGGTCAAAAAATGCCAAATATGAGTACTGTCACCAATTTAGTAGCAGCAAATTTCCTTGTAATGAGTGCTGAAGATCCCTATTTGTCCAAAAGCGAGACAGCGTTATTCCCCATAGGTTCAATAAAATGGGTTTCCTAACGAGAATGAATATCGTTAGGAAACCCAAAAGACGTAAAACATATGTGACTATCATGGCAACAGTACTCATATTTGGCGCTTTTTTACCACGTGGTATATGGCTAACCCCTCAAACAGCCCAAAACGCCTATTTCGATGCGCGCTCCGCCGCCTCAATCACGTGTTTGGCGAGAATTGCGGTGGTCACAGCCCCCACGCCGCCCGGCACGGGTGTGATGGCGCCAACGATCGGTTCCGCAGCATCAAAATCCACGTCGCCGACCAGTTTTCCGGCAGCCTCGTCCCAATTAATGCCAACATCGATGATCGTCTGGCCCTCGCGAACCGCATCCGCGCCAATCGTGCGCGCGCGTCCAACCGCGGCAACAACAATGTCGGCAGAACAGCACTCGGCAGCTAGGTCACGCGTATGCGTATGGCACGTCGTCACCGTGGCATTGCGAGCCGTAAGCATGGCGGCAACGGGACGGCCAATTACCAGCGAGCGACCAACAACGGAAACTTTAGCTCCATCCAGTTCAACGCCGTAATGGTCCAGCAACGCCAACACGGCTTCTGCCGTGCAGGGAGCAAAGCCCTCGCCTCGCCCCGAAAGCGTGGTGAGCAGCGAGGCCGGCGTCATGGAGTCGACGTCCTTGGCGGGATCGAGTGCCGCGGCAACTGTATCTTCCTCAAGCCCAGCGGGCAACGGACGAAACATCAGGCATCCGTGAACAGCGGGGTCAGCATTGATGCCCTCGATAGCCACCAGCAGCTCATCCTGCGAAACATCGGCAGGCAGCAACACGCGACGAGCTTCGATGCCCACCTTTTCGCAGCGTTTGAGTGCACCGCGCTCGTAGGACAGGTCGTCCTCGCGCTCGCCCACGCGAACGATGGCCAGCGTCGGCACAACGCCGCGCTCACGCAAAGCCGCGCAGCGAGCAGCGAGCTCCTCAGTCAACGCGCGGGCGACGGGAGCACCCTTCAATAGCTCGGCCATGGCTATCCCCTCTTCCTTGCGGCGTCGGCGGCGCGGCGCGCCAGCGCATCGGCGCGCGGCAGCCACGTATCCAGCAGCTCATCGCACGCCGCCTCGAGCTCCTCGGCACGCGCCCGGTCTTTCATAGATGTGGTGTTGGCAAAGAGCGTCAGGCTCGCACCCTGCATGGCAGCGCGGCAGAACACGGCGCCGCAGGCCACGTCGGACAACAGCTGGCGCGAGCCCTTATCGGCCATGTCCTCGAGCAGCGCCAGCGCGCGGCCGCAGGCATCCATGATCCGATACGGTGGCATGGCCGCCACGTGCAACGCGTCCTGAATCGCCGCAGGTCGAGCTGGGTCCTCGCGCGGAATACCGTACGCAGCGGACACCTGGCCGTACGCACGAACGTCCTCGGCGACCAGGTCCACAAGTTCCTGCGCCAACTCGTCTGCCTGGGCAAATGCACGCGTCAGGTCGTCCGCGCGATCGGCAAGCGCGGGATTAGTCGCCCCATAACGAGCAACCATCCCACAAAGCGAGGCACCCAGCGCGCCCACAAAGGCGCTCGCGCTGCCGCCGCCGGGAACCGGCTCGCGCGCGGCCAGCGCCTCGGCAAACCCGCGGCAGGTCTTGTCCATCATCTCTTGGCTCATACGCATGCACCTTCAAGTCATATACATCGGTCGGGCGGAATCGCCGACCAACCGCATCGATCACGTAATGGTGCTAAGTCTAGCCCATAAGTACATGAGCGTCAGCGCACCTGACCATCGCAGATTTCTATGGCACGCGATAGGCGTCGACAACGCAAGCATGGGACACATGGCCCACCTTTCGAGACTCCCGGACGGTACAAACCGGGGCATATCTATAAGTAAGGAGCCCGTTGGGGCACGGCCGCGCAACGGCCACAAGCGATGAACGGAGGCATAAGTCGCACAGTACACAGAGACATCCGCCGCCAGCGCAATCAGTACCCCAACAGCATGCGGCGCCGTGATGTCATCAGCAGACAAGGAGGACGCCACCATGATGAAAAAGACCCTATCAATCCTTTCCCTTTGCATCGCCCTCTTTGCCGCGCTCGCCCTTGTGGGCTGCGGCGGGAGCGCATCGGGCGGCGGCAGCGCCCCCAAGAGCGAGAGCAAGGAAAAGGCCCCCGTCGCCAAGAAGACCGACTACATCTGGTTTAAGGTCGAGATGCCCGAGGGCGTCGGCGTAAGCGACTCTGCCGGCAAGAATGCCGACAGGGTCCAGCTCACCTTCCCCGAAGACGAGAACGCCTCGGCCGATCGCTTTATCCCCGTTTGGAAAAAAGCGCTGACGGCCGAGGAATCCCACGCCGACCAGGCGGAAAAGAAGGGGGATACGTTCCAGTGGAAGGATGGCGGGTCCGTCGAGTATAACGGCAGGACGTGGCTCGTCGGAACATACGAGGACAACAGCGGCATCTCAACCATGCTTTTTACCGATGTTGAGCCGGGAAGCGTCTACGTCCTCATCTCGAACTTCGACCAGCACAAGAAAGAAGCCGAGGCACTCCTCAACTCCATCGAGTTCCCCGATGACATGGAAGAGGCAGTTTCCGAGGCACGCGAAGTCGAGATTTCGAGCATCGAGATCAGGTAACGGGACACCCGCACGCGCCTACGCGCACCCGCGCACATGCGCCCCATTAAAACAACGGGCGCCCAACCCGGGGAGAGCCGGCAGCACCGGCCCTCCCCTCTTTTGCGCCCGGACATATTGCCACTTAACGGCGCAAATCCGGCCCCCAGAATGGGACACATGGCCCACCCGAACGAGCCGCTCACGCGTACAGTAAAGGCAGGTAATCCATGGGCGGTTACAGATCGAGGAGGACACGACCATGAAAAAGAAGGCCTTTGCGATTCTCACCCTCTGCATAAGCCTCTTTGCCGCAGTTGCCCTGGTGGGCTGCGGTGGCAGCGGCAGCGCTACCGGAAGTGGCGGTGGCGGCGGCGCAGAAAAGCCAGCCGTGGATATGAGGACCGACTTCATTTGGTTTAAGGTCGAGGTTCCCGAGGGCGTCGAGATCACCGACGTTGCCGGCGACACCGCCGACAGGGCCCAGTTTAAGTTCACCGAGAGCGAGCACGCCAGCGATCGCTTCATCCCTGTCTTCGACTCTGACAAGAACGCTGACGAGCTGTTCGACTACGAGGCCAAATGGAAGGCCAACTTTGAGTGGACCGAGAATGATCCCGTCAAGTACAACGGCAAGACTTGGCGCAACGCTTCCTATACACACTCGGGCGGCGTGACGACTGAGTACTTCACCGAAGCAGGCGGCGGCAGCGTCTACGTGAGCATCGACAACGTCGAGGAGCACAAGGACGCCGTCGAGACCATGATGAAGTCTCTGGAATTTGCCGACGACATCGCCGAGGCCAAGACCGAGGCCATGGACGTCAAGCTCGACGATATCGAGATCAAGCGCTAAGCGACTGGCGAGCGCAACGGGAAACACGGTCGCAGTGCAAACAAGCGACGCTACCCCAGCGCTTCGTACCCAGGGAGGGCCGGCTCGCCGGCCCTCCCTTTCTTATGCCGATAGCCGGCGAACGCGAGGGTGCCGGGCGGCAAAACCACCCCCAGCGCGGTAGCAGCACAAATAGACAAGCGCCCCAACGCGTCCGCCCGCCGATTTATGGCGCCGCGCAGACAATTAAGCCAACACGTTTAGACATCCGGGCAGTATAGTGAACAAAATGAGTGCATAACCGCACCCTGCGAACGGAGGAGTTATGACCGAACACCACGCCATCAGCCGCCGAGCATTTACGTTGGGCCTTGGACTCGCGGCGTTGTCGCCACTTGCAAGCCTGCCCGAAACCGCGGCATTGGGCATTGGCCCACGAGCGGCATTTGCAGACGACGCTGCCACAGCGTCGGTCAGCCTCGACAATTTCGTCATTCGCCTTCGCCCCGCGGGCTATTTTCGCACCGCGAGCGTCAACGAAGACGGCAACGTCATCGGCAACGTCTGCCACCTGTTTAATGACGGCACGTCCAGCAAGCTCATCCTTGAGAACGTAACGACCAAGAATGACGATACAAACTGGTATGCTATCCGCACCTTGCTCAATTTCGAAGAGCATAAAAAGACGGGCTACAGCATTTGGTCGGTCGATGGCGACTCGGACAAAGACGGAAAGGTCATCCACGTATGGAGCGGCGAGTATGACAACAAGCCCAGCCGCGCTTTTGCGTTCGAGCGGCAATCAAACGGAACCTATATCATCCGAGACCGCACGGTCGAGAAAGAAACCGAGAAAAAAGACATTAAGTACCTGGCAATAGAATCGAACGGCGAAGACCAGGACAACAATAAGATCTGCCATAAGAGTAAGAGCATTCCGTGGGAGCTCGAACTTATCGGTTACGACATGAAAAAGAACGATGCCACGGTTAGCAGCCTCGACTGGATTACGTACAGCAGCTACGTCGACGGACCATGTTGGATGAAATACGTCGACGACAACAAGTTCCTCGACGAGCTGAGCATCCCGGGCACGCACGATTCGGGCACCTGCAGCGTGGACAACGACACTGAGCCCCAATCCTCGCAAGTAAAATGCCAGCAGGATTACATTCCCACGCAGCTGCTCGAAGGCATTCGCTATTTTGATATCCGTCTCGGAAAGGGCGACAACCCTGGCATCGACCATGGGATGTACTACCTGCTCAAAAAAGACGCGTACTTTTTGCATCTTTCCGATGTCATAGGCTACTTCAAAACGTTTTTGAACGAAAACCCGACAGAAGCGCTCATCATGCTTGTATCACGAGGCAACGACGAGGCTACCGACGAAAGTGTTACGACGGCTTTCGCCAAGGTTTTGGACGACAACCCCAAACTGTTCTATACGTCGAGCCGCGTTCCCACACTGGGCGAGGTGCGCGGAAAGATCGTCCTGCTACGTCGATTTGGACTCGACGGCGACAGCGTAAGCGGCCACACGTGGGGACTCGACCTCACCGAATGGGATAACAAAATCGCAGCGCACACCGACAGCAGTTCCATGTGCCTCGTCCAAGACGCGCGGGGCTTTGAAGCCGCGGGGGAAACAGGCGACAAAGAGCCCTATTGCACCAAGGTATACGCCCAGGACAAGTACAAACTCACGGGAACCGACAAGCTCAGCTGGGTCGATAATGCGCTGAAGGAAACGACCGGGCGCACGCGCAACGAGGTAGATGTCGAGGACGATAACGGGGCCAAGGAGAAAGTCCTGGAGCGTTGCTGGTCTATCAACTACACCAGCTGCACGGGCTTGTCGCACGGAGGCAATCCTTTTACCTCGGCACGAGTAGTCAACGAGCATCTGTATAAGAGCCCGTACATCAATCCCAGCGGCATCGAGGATACAAAGTCAGATTACCTCAAGCACATTGGCATCATCGCATCCGACTTTGTTGATGCGGCGCTGGCCCGGAGCATCTACCAGCGCAATTACGATACGGAGCACAAGCAGACGGCTTCGTACTATCTCCCGTACTATCTCCCGACCCGCATGTGCATGACGTACGGCGACTCGCTGAGCGATGCCTCATTCCAGGACGGCAAGACCGTTGGCGAGGGTCATTTCCGCCTCGTCGACAGCAGCAACGTACTCAACGTGGCAGCTTCGGGCCATGCGTTTGCCATCGAATATGTGGATGTCGACGCCTTGGGCAACGAGACCGTTACGGAGCTGCGGGGCTCCGTGCCCATCGATATCGATCCACGCGCGCTGACGCCCCATTTTGAGGGACTCGAAGGCCTTAAGGCCGGCGAAGACGTGCGCGCCAAGATTGCGGCATCACTCGAGGGCAAGCTCGAAACCGATGCCTGCACGGCCCAGCTCGAGTTTGTGCACGACGCGAACGGCGCTCCGGGAACGGCGATGGCCGAGGGCGAGGCATTTGCCGCGGGGACGTATTGGGTGCGTGCGAAAGGCCTGTTGGGCGACGCGGCGCAAAACTACACGCTTGCCACCGACGGAGCCGCAAGCTTTACTGTGACGACTTCGGGCAACGCGGGCGACACCGGCAACGGTACCGGCGGCGGCAACGGCAACGATGCCACCACGGACAGCGCCGACAAGAACGGCAAGGGCAACAAGGGCAAGGGCTCGGGCGGAAAGCTCGCCGACACAGGCGACGGCTCCGGTATTACCGCCGGGCTCGCCGCTGCCGCTGTGGCGACGACGGTCGCCGGCGCGGCGATGCTTGCCAATGCCCGCGACAATACCGAGGACGTTAACGAATAGGCAAGCCAGTCTTTTGGGCGCATTAACTCAATCGGGGCGCAGAATACCGTTCTGCGCCCCGATTTTTACCTTAGCCCGAACACCGTTATCGGCTACATCACCATGTTCAGCGCATTCACGAACTCCTGAGCTTGGGAGCGGCTGCTCAGACTGAAGACACAGGCAGTCAACAGCCTGTTACGTAGGAAAACGTCGCGGCCCTTGATCCTGCTGACCCCCGTGATGTCCTTAAGGTAGACAATCTCGGTGTGCTTGCCGCCAAAAGTGCCCTTCTTGAGTACCTCAATGCGGTTAGGGTAGATCTTGACGTCTTTAAACCTACCCGAACCTTTGTCCTGGAACAGCAGCGTGTTGTTGTCCATACGCGTCACTCCCGCGGGGTTCGCTAAAACTGCTTCTATGGTCACATTTTAACCACCGCAAGGCTCCCATGCGAAGGTGCCAGACAGCACAGCAATTCGAGTCCGCGCGAGGCTTTAAGATAAACACAATCAAGTGCATCAATGCGACCGGAATATTCTAGGAGCACGCCTCGTATTATTCGCCATTAGAGGGGGTCTTACATGGTTTACGTATGGGAATTTGAGTTCTTTGATTCGGACGGCATGGTCGATGCCGTGCCATGTGGCTCGCTGGGCGGAGGAGGAACGTTTGGCTCCGACCTAAACGACGCTGTCGAAAGCGCCGCCGATTTCCTCGCATGTATGGTCGACGATCACCTTATGGGCGGCGTCGATCTTCCCGAGCCGGACTTTGGACACCAGCCACAACACGGCGGCAAGATTATCGCCGTGGCCGTCAGCCGCGAGCTCGGCGACATCCCCACCGTCACCGCGGCGGACACCGCTCGCATGCTTGGCGTTAGCACGGCAAGGGTATCGCAGCTGATAAATGCTGGGCTGTTGGATTCTTGGAAGGACGGCACCAAGCGTATGGTGTCCAAAGCCTCCATCGAGGCACGACTCGCCGACGCTCCAAAGGCAGGGCGCCCAAAAGAGGTCCCTATTGCCGTGTAAAGGAACGCCAGAGCATATCGTTTTGACATATCGGCCATTGAGTTCTCTCGATTCGCGACGCACTGCGTCGCGAATCGAGAGAAACCGTCTCAACCCCAATGATTCGGTTAGGTCCGCACACGCTTGCGCAATGAACAAGCAAAGCATGTTTGCCGTCGGGCTCCCCCAATTCGGATCGCACTGCGTTCCGAATTGAACCTGACACGCTGCCGAGGTTATCACGAATTCCCGACAGAGCATAAAAGGAGTTTTCCATGACAAACAGACCGAAAACAACGCTGCGCGACTGCATCTATGGGCTTGCCGTCGGCGACGCGCTGGGCGTTCCCTACGAGTTCAGGCCCCGCGGCACGTTCGAATGCACCGACATGATCGGCTATGGCACGCATGGGCAGCCCGCCGGCACCTGGAGCGACGACACATCTATGACGCTTGCTGCCTGTGACTCGATTAGGGAGCTCGGGCATATCGACACCGCAGACATGCGCGACAGGTTCGTAAGCTGGATTGCCCGTGGCGAGTATACGATCGACGGCGTTTTCGATTACGGCGGTACGACCGCCCGTGCCTTGCACACCGGCAAAGGAGGCTCCGGCGAGCGCGACAACGGCAACGGTTCGCTCATGCGCATCGCTCCCCTGGCGTTCACCGATGCGACAGACGAAGAGGTCAGCAAGGTCTCAGCGATTACGCACGCCCACAGAACGTCAACCGACGCGTGCATCATATTTGTCAAGCTAATGAGGGACGTGATGGACGATGCGCTCCCTTCGTGGGCACTTCATCTAAAAGGCGTTCCAGAGCAGGAAATCAGGTCAGGTGGCTTCGTCCGCGACACGCTTAAGGCAGCCACCTGGTGCTTCGTCAGCACCAGCAGCTACGAAGACTGCGTGCTTACCGCCGTCAATCTGGGAGACGACACCGACACCACCGCAGCAGTCGCCGGCGCCCTCGCCGGCACGGCATACGGTCTCAAAGCCATCCCGCAGGAGTGGGTCAATACCCTACGCGGTAAAGAGCTGATAGAGCAGTGTTTGTTTTAGGGCGCACTCACGATAGAAACTGGCCAGGAGACACCGTGGAAAGAGAGATCGCAAATATAGACGAGTTCCAAGTGGACGAAAACGGGATTCCGCTATTTCCAGCAGGACTGAAGGAAGAAGCCAACCTCTATGTCCTCCCCGACGGGCGTTACCTCCCCTGCGGGGTCTACAGGGCCGCGGACGGCGGTTCGCTCATTTATGAGCCATCCGAACTCAGCTTCTTTGGGCAGATGTTTGCTCAATTCAAAGAGAGCTGGAGGCTTGATTGCCCGTTAGATCGACACCACTCCAAAAAGGGGTCGGACATCCCCCGCCGCGACCTATAGGGTAAAATCTTGACCGCCGCGGAATCCGCCTGCGGGCAACGCTCCGATCTCCGATTGGGGTGAAGCCTATGAACTTGTTTCTTGAAATCCTGCGCCTCTCGATGTACGTGACCGGCATTGCCCGGAACCTCTACGCGATCTGGCGGGAATATAAGCAGTAACGGATAGCGAAGGGAGTCATAGAAAAGGGCCGGTTGCAGCCGGCCCTTTAGACGATAGCGCCTGCGTTGCCCGCGCTTCCAAAGTTGACCGACTGAGGAGCGGGTTCCGCCGCACGCCCTGATTTTACCCAGTGAGGCAGCTCTTTTGCAGCCGCTCCACTGTTTATTTACATCTGGCACCCTCAAACAATCAGACGGCAGCCCGCACTCCTGAGAGCCGCCCCATACCCCCGGCCATCACGTTACGGTGCCAACCGGCACCGCTCCCCTACTTCCCAAATAGCGCACCCAGCAGGCCGCGACGTTTGGGCTTCTCCTCTCGGTAGGAACCCTCGACGGCGGCTGCAACCTGGCGCGGTTGCTCGCCGCCTCCACGGCGCACGATCTGGTACAGGAACGGCGATTTAACGTATTTGACCTCGACGGGCGTGGCGTGCACGGTGCTCTCACCGGACAGATGCAGACTCGGGCTGAGCGGCGCCACAATATGCGTCTCGCGCTTGTCGCTAAACACCACCGCGGCCGCGCGGCCCGTCTGGCCGTTTACGGCGATGCGCACCTGCTCGCCGTCGCGGCTATCCGTTGCCGGACGGTCGACAAAGTACACCGGCACCATAACTAGGCCGTCCTTGTGCTTGCGGGCCTTGCGCGCCCAGGTGCGGATGCTCTTTTTATTGAGCCCCAGTACAGCCTCGGCGTCGTTGCCCGCAACGTCGAGCGCCAGCTTATCAATGACCACCTGGTCCTTGGTAGACGCATCGACGGAGACGACGCGAAAGTCGCCTTCCTGCATGGCGGGATCGAACGGACCGACCTTGGCAAAGTCCCACGGCTCCAAAATGCCCAGGAGGCGAACGTCCAGGTAGTTTGCCCTGGGATACGCCCAGTCGAGCACCTCGTAGTACACCAGGGTCTCCTTGCTCAGGCCCTTGACCGGGAAGGACGCCATCATGCGCAGGTCCGCCAGCGCCATGGGGAAATAGAAGAGCATCATGTCGTTTTGGATCGCATCTTCCACGTCGTGCCCGGCAAAGGCGTCGGGGTACTGGCGCACCAGCTGCAGTGCGTTGGCACGTGCCTGCTGCGGCGAGATTTCGCAGGGAATGCCCTGCTCCGGCACATACTCTGCACCCACGCCCATGGTCAGACGCTTGCTGAAGGTACCGGGCTTGAGCAGGTCGGCAATGCCGATCTTGTTGCCGCAGGACGGGCACTCAAACACACGCTGCGTTGACTCGCCCTCAAAGGACGCTCCGCAGAAGGGGCAAGGAATGCTCACATGCGTAGCCTCTTGGAACTCTTGCGCCGTGCCGCGATCCTCCCACAGCAGATGTTCCAGGACCGACTGATTGCGCCAGTGCGAATTGAAGAAATACCAGTCCGGGTCCTCCGGGCGCTCGAGTTGCGACACATGCGTGAGCTTGAGCAGTCCATCCACCACCGTCAACGGCGTATGGCGAATGCCCAAAGCGCTCTTGGGCTCTCCGGCGTCCGCCTGCCACGGAATGACCGCACCGCAATAAGCGCACTCAAAGCTGCGCTTAGCTTGGTGTGTGTACATAGGGCCGCCGCAGTTTTGACATTTAATGGCAAACATCTCGTCCATGGAAACGTCCTCCTTTGCACAGGGGCTGTCGGCATTAAGTATGTCGATCAAACAGGCACATGCCCATACCCATGTGGCCCAAAATGGACCACCCAGGCAGACGAGAAGGCTCGCTCGTTAGCACCGGCAGACTATTGCTGCATTTTCTGAGCATCGGTGCACGGCGCCCCCGCGCGAGCTACACTATCCCCTTAAACATGATTGTGAGGACGACCGCTATGCTATTTGTAAATCGGCTGGTACATACGCTTGTTCCCGGCAGCGAGGACGAGCCGGTCGATGCATCTTGCCGCACCAACGCGGGTTTTACCGCAAGCCTCATCTGCATTGGACTCAACATCACCCTGTGCCTGGCCAAGGGCATCGCGGGCCTGCTCGCCGGCTCCGTCTCCCTCATCGCCGACGCTTTCAACAACCTCTCCGATGCCTCGAGCAACATCGTGAGCCTGCTCGGGTTCCGCCTTGCCAGCCGCCCGGCAGACGAAGGCCACCCCTATGGTCACGGCCGCTATGAGTACCTAGCCGGCCTGTTCGTCGCCGTCCTGGTTTGCGCCGTCGGCATCAACCTGATCCTCGAGTCGGTCACCAAGATCATCAAGCCTTCCCCCACCGCATATTCGGCGCTCTCCATAGCCGCCCTCGTCTTGTCCATGCTCGTCAAATTCTGGATGGCCGCATTCAACCGCACGCTGGGCGATCGCATCGACTCCGAAACGCTCATCGCCACGGCGCAGGACTCCAAAAACGACGTCATCACCTCGGGCTCGGTCTTGGTGGCGGCGCTTATTTCGCAGACGACCGGCTTTGATCTCGACG
>DBGFJU010000057.1:0-4853 GCA_048529485.1 Collinsella aerofaciens
GAGACCCCCGCGAACTTCGCGGCGGCGGTCGGCCCCATGCCGTCCTCCGTCGCCAGGAGGAAGAGCTCGACCTTCTCCCTGCTGTACATGCGAACCTCCAGTCCGGACCGCCCCGCGGTCCAACTTTCTGTCCGCACCCCCGAATGACCCTGCCATGCCGTAAACTTTCATCATGACCGGCATTCCAAAAGCACCGACGACATAGCCCGCTGAGCAAACGATCGAATAGATCCTTCCAAAATCGCGTGATCCAAAAAGCGAGAGGAGAAGCATCGGCATTGCGGTTCCAACGATGGCGAACATGACATCGTTTACACCAGCTGCAATGATGGAAACGGTCTCATTGCTTCCGCCAATGATAAGAAGCAGGAATGAAAGAATGCTGACACCTGTCCATGCGACCGTTGCTTTAATAGCGCCAAGCTTGTCGCATGTTTTGCCCACGAAGGGATTTAGGAAGATATCGGAGAGTGAAGCTGCCGAGACCATTAAGCTTCCTACGATAGGATTGAAACCGACCTCGCTTGCATAGGTTGGAAACAGCTGGTTCATGCAGCAGGTGAGCTGCGCCACACAAAGCAAAAGGGCACAGAGAATAAAAGACGGCGTTTTCGCGGCATCGCGGAGTGCCATGCCCGAAAGGACATCTTCCTGCTCATCGGCGCTGCAGCTCTCATGGGTTTCGGAGGCGCTCTCTCCGTACGGAAGCATGTTGCGATCAGAGGGGTTAAGGCGAATGATAAATGCGCTTGCAGGCAAAATCATAGCTGCAGAAACGGCCGCAAGCACGATGTATCCCGTACGCCAGCCTTGCTGCTCGATGACCAGCGTAACGACAGGACTCAATAACAGCGTGCAGAGAGAATTAACGCCCCAAGCGAGGCCGATGGCAAGACCGGACGATTTGCTGAACCATTGGTCAATGACATCGGACATGCAGACGCCCGTTGTAAACGAAAAGCAGATGCCGATCACTGCGGCGGAGACGGTGAACATCCAGACCTCGGTGTAGAACGCCATTGCGGCGCCGGCAGCAATAAGGACGAGTTCAATGCAAATATGCCATGGTTTGCCGATTACTTTTGGAATGAAGCGACTCAAAAGCGGAAGCCCAAGCGCAAGGCCAAGAAGAATCGCGGTGAAATAGAAAGAAAAAGAAGTGTAGTCAAAGCCCAGATCTTCACATACTGGAGCAACGAATGAGCCAGCAATAATGCTATATGTGCCAGTTGTTCCGGCGGACATTAAGCCGAGCGCAATAACGACGACCCAAGCAAATGCGCCGCTTTCACGGAGACAATCTTTTTTGGCTGGTGTGGTGAGAGTCATGGTTGCTCCATTTCTATCGGCAATACATCCTATATGCCTACCGATAGGTATATAAACCAGAGGACTCTTCGTCAAGCATTAAGCGGGGAGAGGGAGTTCTTAACCTGCCGAACGGTAATTAGACCCCGATTTCGCAAGGGTCTCAATGTGACAAAGGGACTGTCCCTTTGTCACATTATTCGGAGCGTAGGGCCTCCACGGGGTCTTTCTTGGATGCGCTGCGGGCCGGCAGCAGGCCGGCGACAACCGTCAACAGCACCGAAATCGCGATGAGCACCAGCGCATCCTGCACGGGCAGGCTCATCAGATTGGGGACCTGTTTGGCAGCAAGCGCCCAGGCATTAACCGGGAAGCTCACGGCCACCACGACGACAACAGCAAAGACGCCGGCAATGAGGCCCTCGATAAAGGTCTCGGCGTTGAACACGTTTGCCACGTTGCGCTTCGACGCGCCGATCGCGCGCAGAATGCCAATCTCCTTTTTGCGCTCCAGCACGCTGATGTACGTGATGATGCCGATCATGATGGAGCTCACCACCAGGCTGATACTCACGAATGCGATGAGCACCAAGCTGATGGTATTCACGATATCATTCACCGAGCCCATGATGATGCCCATGTAGTCGGTGTACGAGATTGCCTGCTCGTCGTGGCCGGCGGCTTTGACCTGCTTGTTATACGCATCGATATGGTCGAGTACGCGCTCCTTGGCCTCAAAGTCACGCGGGAAAATCTTGACCGAAATGGGGTCGGCCTCGTCCGCATAACCCAACGTGGTTAGATTGTTATCGTAGGTGAGCTTCGACGCCTTGGCATAGCTCATCATGAGCGAGCTCAGGTCCTCGGCGTCCATGTTGAAATGGATGGCGCGAGCAAAGGCGCTCGCATCCACACGCATGGCGCTCGCCAGGTTGGCAAAACTCGAAGACATCTGCGTCGCCATCTGGTCCATGAGCCCTGCCGCGCCCGCCTTGAGCTGGGACGATACCGTCGACGCTATCTGCTCGCTGATTGCCTTCATCACCTGATCCATAGCCTGCTGCAGATACGGAGCCAGCTGCTTTTGCACATAGTCGGTCATCGCCTGCTGGAGGCGCTCTGCTAGGGCATCGCCGCCAAGGGCCTTGAGCTGAGCCAGGCATTGCTGGGCTGCGGCATCATTCTTAAGATACGTCGAGAATGCGGCAGCGAGCTTTGACGCGTCTTTAAGATCTTCGGGTGACAGCGCCCCAAACTGATCAGACTGCAAAAAGCCCTCAAAAAGTTGGTTGGCAAGCATTCCCACCTGCTGCATTTGCTCGGGCGTGAGTTCTAGACCGTCAAAGATGCCCGAGAAATCTGGTGCCGGCGCTTTGTCCATGATGTCGCTGAAGTCGATGTCTCTACCAACGCCCGAAAGGTCAATGTCCAGCCCAGACAAGTCAAGACCCGACAGGTCCATACCGCCGGCAACACCCGAGAGCGCGGAGGTATCGAACGAGAACGCGCTCTTGAGCGCCACCTCATCCACGCTGAACATGCTGCCCAGATCCACGCCTTGCTTGGCCTCGCCCTGCAGTTCATCGAAAGACTTGCCCGTAAAGACATCCGTCTCGGGATGGGCAAGTTGCTCTTTTACGATCTGCGAATCGGCGGCGCGTTCCATAAGCTGACGAGTCAGTGCATGCGTGTAGGCAATGCCCGGGGTCAATGCGCTCGCGTTGGCCGTCTCGTTAGGTCGTACCACGCCCACAATGCGCACGTCAATACCGTCGGCAACCTTGGCAGCCATAAAGTCGGCATCGTCAGACATGTCAGTCCACATGCCGGTCTCTTCGTTTTTGCGATACGCATCGGCCGGCGACAGCACCTTAAACGTGGTAGACAGCGCATCGTCGTAGGTAAAGTCGGTGCCGGTCTCGGGCGTTTCGACCCCACCGTCAGCCGTCATGACGCTGTTAACCAGATCGTTTAGCTCATCGATATCCAGCGCGCCGATGCTGTAGAGCGTGTAGTCGCCCACCGTGCCGCGGCTCGAAAGCACCATCACGGCTTCGTTGGCGGACGTGGGCCAATGACCGGCGACGACATCGTACTGGCTGTCGAGCAGGCTCTGGTCGTCGATCATCTCGTTAAAGACCGAGGTTCCCATGGAATCCATGCTCACCGTTGCCGCCGAACTTGCGCCGCCGCTCATGGCCTCGGTCATGGCGTTGGGAACAAGCCGAACGGGCTTCTCGTCACCCTTACCCGCACGATAGACAACCGGCGTCACGCCATAGCCGTACTGGATGGCATTGACTTCTTTATCGATGCCGTCGCCACCAGCATCGAGCCATGCCTTAAAGCTCGTCATATCGTTGGACTTAACACTTGCAAACATATCCTTTACGGCCGTGACCACAGGGATCTTATCGGTTCCCTGAGCCTTGCCGCCGGCACTGTCGTCGGACGAACCCTCGTTTTTGGACGTATCGTCATCCGCAGCCCCCTGCCCGCCCATCATGGACGACAGGTCGTAGTCCTGCTTGGAGATGGTAAGCGGGTAGCTCGAGAGCGTATCCTCCTCGACCTTTTTGATGTAATTGTTCACGCCATTGGAGAGCGCCAGGATTGCCGCAATACCGATAATGCCAATCGACCCCGCAAAGGCAGTCATGGCCGTACGGCCCTTCTTGGTCATAAGGTTTCGCGCCGAAAGCCCCAGCGCTGTCACAAAGCTCATCGAAGTTTTGCACGTAGGCTTAGCCTCGCGACGCGCGGCCTTTGCTACATCAAAGGGGTCGGAATCGTCGGTGATCTTGCCGTCCGCCAGGTTGACAATGCGCGTGGCATATTGGTACGCCAGCTCGGGATTGTGCGTGACCATGATAACCAGGCGGTCGCGCGCCACGTCCTTGAGCAGGTCCATGACCTGTACGGACGTCGTTGAGTCCAAGGCGCCGGTCGGCTCGTCGGCCAGCACGATCTCAGGGTCATTGATCAGGGCACGGGCAATGGCCACGCGCTGCATCTGCCCACCCGACAGCTGACTCGGACGCTTGTTAACGTGCTCGCCCAGGCCAACTTTCTCCAACGCCTCGCGCGCACGCTGGCGACGCTCGGCATGCCCCACGCCCGTGAGCGTAAGCGCCAGCTCCACGTTTTCCAAAATGGTCTGATGCGGAATGAGGTTATAGCTTTGGAACACAAAGCCGATGCGGTTGTTGCGATAGGCATCCCAATCGCGATCGTGAAAGTCCTTGGTCGAGATGCCGTCGATCAGCAAGTCACCAGAATCAAAGTGGTCCAGTCCGCCGATAACGTTGAGCATCGTGGTTTTACCCGAACCCGAGGGACCCAGAATGGCCACGAACTCGTTATCGCGAAAAGACAGGCTTACGTTGTCGAGCGCCACCTGCGTAAACGACTGGGTAACGTACCGTCTGTGGTTCAGCTGGAACAGATATTCACGATAGACAAAAGCCGCGTACAGCGCTTCTTAGGTCGGCTTACGCAGGATGAAATGCAGGAGATTGAGAAAGGCGTTGTTTCCAGCCTTGACC
>DBGFJU010000058.1:0-11448 GCA_048529485.1 Collinsella aerofaciens
GAAAAGCCCCCGTTGCCGGGAGCTTTAATCTCAAATGGTGCGGCGTATAGGATTCGAACCTATGACGTTCTGATTCGTAGTCAGACCCTCTATCCAGCTGAGGTAACGCCGCGACTTGTTGATTATTATGCACATCGACTGAATAAAGGTCAAGCAATTTTCGAAAAAAGTTATCAAATTTGATTTTTACTCATTTGGAGCACTTGGCGCGATCTTCGACGCATCGCGATATAAGAAAAGCCCCCGTTGCCGGGAGCTTTAAAGTCAATTGGTGCGGCGTATAGGATTCCGCGCATCCGCTGCGCGGATCCGCACCGGCTTCGCCCGCCTGTCGGCGGACTCGCCCGCTCGCTAAAAACGCTCCGCGTTTTCTTGACGCTCGCGCCTCGAACGAGGTTCGAATCTCCGCAATGCCCCCGTAAAGGAAAAGCCCCCGTTTCCGGAGGCTTAAAGCTCAATTGGTGCGGCGTATAGGATTCGAACCTATGACGTTCTGATTCGTAGTCAGACCCTCTATCCAGCTGAGGTAACGCCGCAGCGCAAGACATATAAAACCACTTTAGCTTATTGGAGTCAAGCACAATCTCAAACTTTTTTGTGGAACGCAGTTTTGTCATGCTGCTCCGCATATACCGCTGTTCCCCGTACGATCGATTGGCTTTTCGATCACGTCGAACTTGGCATCAAGTTCCCTCAGGAGCGATCTCACCCGCTGGGCACAATCATAATCGGCAAACGAGATGCTCAGCATGCGCGCGACCTGGTTGGAAGTCCCAACTCCATAGAAGTGCTCCAGCGCCACAAGTCCCTCGTGCATCACAAAGGTCTCGACCACATGCGGCGACTCCTCAAAGCACCATTGTGTCAACGGACCCTCACTCGTCTGCCGAACCACCAGGCCGCCCATGCCAGACGGCTCACACGTTACAAGCAGGTACTCCCCGCCCTCGTCGCTCTCAAACAAAACCACCCGATCATCAAACAGCTCCATCGCGTCCCCTTTCTCTCGCTCTTATTTAGCAAAAGCATAGCAGGTAGATGGCTGTATACAGAACAGTTGTTCGTGTGTTTTCTATTGAGCTGTCCGCACGGCATGGTATGGACCTGCGCACGAAATAGGGCGCCCCCGAAGGAGCACCCTTGCATATCCCCTATGCAGCCAACTTACGCGACCGGCTCGATCTTCTCGAGACCACCCATGTAAGGACGCAGGACCTCGGGGATCGTGATGGTGCCGTCGGAGTTCTGGTAGTTCTCCAGAATGGCGGCCATGGTGCGGCCAGCCGGCAGGCCAGAACCGTTGAGAGTGTGCAGGTAGCGCGAACCCTTGAAGTTCTCGGGGTCGCGATACTTGATGTTGGCGCGGCGAGCCTGGAAGTCACCGCAGTTGGAGCAGGAGCTGATCTCCTTGTAGGCGTTGTAGCTCGGCAGCCAGACCTCGACGTCGTAGGTCTGACGGGCAGAGAAGCCCAAGTCACCGGTGCACAGGCTAATCACGCGATACGGAAGGCCCAGCTGCTGCAGCAGGTACTCGGCCTCGGCGGTCATGCTCTCGAGCTCCTCGTCGGACTCCTCCGGCTTAGCGAACTTGACCATCTCGACCTTGTCGAACTCGTGCTGACGGATGATGCCGCGGGTGTCGCGACCGGCGGAACCAGCCTCCTCGCGGAAGCAGGGGGTGAAGGCGGTGTAGCGGCGCGGCAGAGTGTCGGCATCGAGGACCTCGCCGGCGTGCAGGTTGGTGAGCACGACCTCGGCGGTGGGGATCAGGAAGTTGTCGCCCGAGACGTGATAGGCGTCATCCTCGAACTTGGGCAGCTGGCCCGTACCGAACATGGTCTGACGCTTGACGACGATGGGCGGCCACCACTCCTTAAAACCACGGCTGGTGTGCGTATCGAGGAAGAAGTTGATAAGGGCGCGCTCCAGGCGGGCGCCGGCGCCACCGAGAACGGTGAAACGGCTGCCGGAGAGCTTATTGCCACGCTCGAAGTCGAGGATGTCCAGATCGGTGCCCAGATCCCAGTGCGGCTTAAAGTCGAAGTCGAACTCGCGCGGGGTGCCCCAACGACGGCGCTCAATGTTCTCGTCCTCGTCCTTGCCGTACGGCGTGGCCTCGCAAGGAATGTTGGGCAGGTGAGCCATGAAGTCGTACTGCTCCTGCTCGAGAGCAGTGCGGCGCTCGGCCAGACCGTCAATCTTCTCGTTGACGGCGCGCACGGCCTCCTTGGCGGCCTCGGCCTCGTCCTTCTTGCCCTCCTTCATCAGGGCGCCGATCTTCTTGGACTCGGCATTGCGCGTAGCCTGGAGCTCCTCGACCTCGGTGATGACGGCACGACGCTCGTCGTCGAGCTCAAAGAACTTCTCGCGATCCCAAGACGTCTGGCGGTTAGCCATGGCGACATCGATGGCATCGGGGTTCTCGCGAACAAACTTGATATCAAGCATTAGATCCTCCGGCGATATACATTCCATTTAGGTTGCAACCTTGTACATGTATGGGCAAGTATATACTTATGAGCGTTTACGACCCAACTCAACTACGCAAGAAGGCACCCAATGGACGCAGTTTTTTCCTTTTTGTTTGGCACCCGCACCGGTTTTGCCATCCTTTTCGCCGGCGGCATCCTGTTATTTGCGATTCTTGCCTTTGTAATGGAGAAGCGCACCCATAAGATGTACGTCGACCGCGGACCCAAGTCCGAGGATGAGGAAGACAGCTTCTGGGACTAACCTGCCAAAAAGGGACAGGTTTATTTTGGTCGGTTTTATCTGGGCAAACGCAAGCGCCCCGCAACCGGTAACGATCCGGTTGCGGGGCGCTTTTCGCATATACGACAAAACCGCAGGAAAAACCTGCCAAAATAAACCTGTCCCTAAATGGCAGGTTTTACTGGAGAGTTGCGTCGATGGCCTTGACCAGGGCGCTGCGCATGCCGGCATCCTCGAGCGCGATGACGCCCTTGATGGTGGCACCGCCGGGCGAGCATACGGCATCCTTCATCGCCGCGGGATGCTGGCCAGTAGCAAGCTGCAGCTTTGCCGTGCCCAACACCATCTGGCTCACAATGCGATAGGCATCGGCACGCGGGATACCGTGCTTGACCGCTGCATCGCCCAGGGCCTCGATTGCCATGGCGACAAATGCCGGAGCGCAACCACCCACCGTGCCGCCCACAAACAGCAGGCTCGTATCGAGTTCGACGACAGCGCCAAGCTTACCGAGCAGGTCGAGCACAACAGCACGCTGCTCGCCGTTGAGCGTAGAGGACTTCTCGCAAGCGATGACGCCCTCGCCCACCGAAACCGGCGTGTTGGGCACCGTCGAGATATGCGCGACGCCCGGCAGGACCTGCTCCCACTTGGCACTGTCCCAGGTCCAGGCAACCGACAGAACGACCTTTTTGGCAAGAGCATCCTTGAGCGGGGCGAATATCTTCTCGATCATATACGGTTTGACCGCAGCGACCACGATATCGGATGCGGCGACAACCTCGGCGGCATCGTGGCAGGCGACCATGCCGCGCGCCTCGCAGCGCTCAACCAGTGCGTCGTAGCGACCCGCGCAGGCGCACATGTCGCTCGCAGCTACACCGGCAGCGATCCAGCCATCGGCCATAGCGCTCGCCATATTGCCAAAACCGACAAATCCAATCTTCATATCTCATAGTCCTTTCAGACACATTCCTCAAAACGAAAGGTATTGTCCCACGCCATTGTTTCGTATTGCCGACCTATTTGTGATACGGCTCGCCACGGCTGATCTTGCAGGCACGGTAAATCTGCTCTAGCAGCACCACACGCGCCAGGTTATGCGGCAAGGTAATGCGTCCAAAGCTGAGCATCTCGTCGGCGCGGGCGCGTACCTCATCACTCACGCCGTCCGAACCGCCGATTACAAAGGCAATGTCGCTGCTGCCTCGCAGCATAAGATCGTCGAGCCGCGCCGAGAGCTCCTCGCTCGAACGCTCCTTGCCCTCGATAGCCAGCAGGATCACATGCGCTCGAGACGGCAATGCAGCAAGAATTGCCGCCCCCTCCTTGTCGCGCGCGGCATCCACGCCGCCCGCCTTAGCCGGGTCGATATCGGCCACCTCGCGGATATCAACCTTGGCATAGGCACCTAGGCGCTTGGTGTACTCAGCGCACGCGTCCTTCCAAAAGCGCTCCTTGAGCTTACCGACGCAAACGACGGTGTATTTCACGCGCGTCTACTCCTTCGAATCGTTTTGAACTTTGCTGGCGGTCAGCATCTGCTCGAACATCGAGGCCGACTGCGAAAAGTCGCTCGGCAGCACGACCGTCGAGGTTTTACCCGTGCGAGCGAACTCCGTCATCATCTCGGACCACTGCGTAAACATGAACAGTTGGTTGGCCTCGTCATTGCCGACACCCGTCTCTTGGATGATCTCGAGCGAATCTTTGATACCCAGCGCGATGGCCTTGCGCTGGTTGGCGATGCCCTCGCCCGCCTTTTCCATAGCCTCAGCCTCGGCGGTCGCCTCGGTGACGCGCTTGATGCGGTCGGCCTCAGCGAGCTCCTGTGCCGCAGCGCGCTTGCGCTGGGCAGCGTTGATGTCGTTCATGGAGTTCTCGACCTCGGTCGGCAGTGCGATTTTGGTGATGAGCGTCGACACGAGGGTGAAGCCGTAGGCGGCCATCTGCCCGGAAACGGTAGCGTTGACATCCTTGGCGATGTCATCCTTCTTGGCAAAGACCTCATCGAGTGTGTAGACGGGGATCGAAGAGCGCAGGGCGTCGGTGATGAAGTCGCGCATCTGGTCGACGGGCTCCTGCAGCATGTAGTAGCTCTTGTAGATACCCGAATCTGCCGGGCCGGCGCCCATGTCATAGCTCACGTGGTACTGAGCAGAGACCTCAAGGCCGATGGTCACGTTGTCCTGGGTCTTAACGTCGATGCCAAAACCGTTTTTCATGGTGCGCAGGCTCACCGTGGCGGCCTTGCGGTCGATCACGGGCACCTTCATGTGGAAGCCCGCGTTGACGATGCGGTTAAACTTGCCCAGGCGCTCGATGATCACGGCATGCTGTTGTTCAACGACATAGCAGGCGTTGGGAAGCAGTAGCAACAGAATGATGATGGGAAGCAGAAGGCTCGTAAGGGCGGCAATGATACCGGAAAACAGCATGGTCTCTCCTCTGATAGGCACACGTTGGCATTAGGATACCCGTCCAAGGAGATCGTGCATAACAAAAAGCCCCCATTGCTGGGAGCTCTTTCATTTAATGGTGCGGGCGAAAGGACTTGAACCTTCATGGGGTTGCCCCCATACGGACCTGAACCGTACGCGTCTGCCAATTCCGCCACGCCCGCGTGCAGGAATTAGAATAACGGAGCGCCATCGCGAACGCAAGAACTATTTTTGAAAAAGTTTGCAGGCATTTTCCCAAGCTGCTCGCGCGATTGCCTCAGCATCCTCGCCGGTACGATCGACACGGTCGTTGACCAGCGTGTTTGCCGTAATGGAAATCATTGCGGGCTCGCATTCAAGACCGCGGATGGGCTCCGGAGCCATATACGGGCAATCCGTCTCGAACAAAATTCGATCGAGTGGGGTTGCCGCGAATGCCTCGCGCACGTCGTCGTTGCGCTTAAAGGTAGCCGCACCACCATAGGCGATATAGCAGCCCAGCTCCACAAAGCGCTCCATCGTGGCGCGGTCCTCGCCAAAGCAGTGCAGCACACAACCGACCTGGGGCACGCCCACCTCACGAAGCACGTTGTAGGCGTCCACGTGCGAGGTACGCTCATGGTCCGTGTCCTCGTGGCGCAGATGCAGCTCCACCGGCACGTTACGGCACACGGCAAGCTCGAGCTGACGCGCCATGCAGTCAATCTGCACGTTATGGGGTGCCGGCGCGATATCGTCGTCATAGTCCATATGGTAGTCCAGGCCGATTTCGCCAATACCGGCGCATAAGGGGTCATCGAGTGCGGCAACGACCTGCGCGTGAACGTCGTCGGTATAGTCCGGCGCACCATACGGATGCACGCCGGCAAGATACTTGATCTGAGGGATATCCTGCATCGGCAGAATTTCGCGCACGAGCCAGTCGCTATAGTCCGTCACGCTGCGTTTGTCAGCGATGGGGTCGAACATCGTCACCAACAGGTCGACGCCCGCGGCTTTGGCGCGCACGAGCGTCTCGGGCACTTCTTTGCCCCAAAACGAAAGCAGATGCGCATGCGTGTCGGCAAGCGGCGCCAAGGGCACGGGACAAGCAACCGTCTTCTTTTTCTTGGTAAACGTCACGCGTTCGGCATTAAGCGTCATGGATTAGCTCCTGGGCCAGGCGGACAAAGTCGGCAACATCAAGCGTTTCGGCGCGCGTGGTGGATGCGATACCGCAAGCCTCAAAGGCGGCATCGAGCACGTCCTTGGCAAAGCCGTTGGCGCTCATGGAGTTGCGAATGGTCTTGCGACGCTGAGCAAATGCGGCGTCAATCACGCGAGCCACAAAGTCGCGATCGAGTCCCTCGGGCACCACGCCGTCAACACGGTCGATACGCACGACGGCCGAGTCCACATGCGGCGCCGGCATAAAGCAACGCGGCGGCACCTCAAAGCGACCCGTCACCCGCGCATACAGGCCGAGCTTTGCCGTATAGCCGCCATAGGTCTTGTTGCCCGGCGCTGCGGCAATGCGATCGGCAACCTCCTTTTGCACCATGACGACGGCACGCTTGAGCGCCGGCATCGTCTGGAAAAATTGCAAAATGATCGTCGCCGCCACGTTATAGGGCAGATTCGCGACAAATACCGTGGGCTCGCCGCCGGCAGCCTGCTCAATCTGCTCCGGGCCCACCTTAAGCGCATCGCCCATGATAAAGCGGAAGTTGGCATAGTCGGCGGCGTGGGCGTCGAGCACCGGTTCGAGCTCAGGATCGGCCTCAATGGACGTAACGCACGCCGCTTCCTGCAGCAACGCAAGTGTCAACGTACCGCAACCCGGACCCACCTCGAGTACGCGCTCGTCACCTGCAAGCTCGGCAAGCTCGCAGATACGCTCGATCACATGATTGTCGATTAGAAAGTTCTGGCCCAGGCGATGCTTGGTCGCAAGGCCAAACTCCTCTAGCAGCTCCCTGGTGGCCGTGGGGTTTGCCAAAGGCGAAGTTGTCATGGTTGCCTCCTTAGCATGATGGCGGCGTCTTGAAACAAAAGGGCATGGACCGTGGTGGCCATGCCCTTACAGCTAAACAGCAAATTGCCGATATGGCGCTCGCGCGGTCTCTACGCCAGACGCGGGAACAGCGGATCGCCCTTCTCGACGGGCTGACCGCCGGCAAGCAGGCCCCAAGTGCAAATGCCCTTGAGGTCGTCGGTCGCGGCCTCGTCCTCGCAGGACAGGCGGCGCAGGGCCTCGGCAGAGGTCTGAGGCATGAGCGGCATCAGCAGGTGGGCGGCAATGCGGATGGCCTCGAGCAGGTTGTAGATCACAAACGCCAGCTCGTCAGCCTTGGCCTCGTCCTTGGCAAGTGCCCAAGGCTCGGAGTCCTCGATGTAGTGGTTGGCGGCATGGATGAGCTCCATGACCTCGTCCTTGGCTCCGCCGTAATCGAGCACGTCCATCTTGGCCATGTAGCGCTCGACCAGACCATCGGCGATCTTTGCCAGCGGGTTGTCGAACGCATCGAACGATGCGGGCTTGGCGGGCGCGCAACCATCAAAGTACTTGCCGCTCATGTTGAGCGAACGCGAGATAAGGTTGCCCCAGCTGTTGGCCAGGTCGGCGTTGTAGACCTGCTCCATGCGATCGAAGCTGATGGCACCGTCGGTGCCGGGGACGACGTCGGTCATGAAGTAGTAGCGATAGCCCTCGACGCCCAACATGTCGATAACGTCCTGCGGAGCGATGGCGTTGCCGCGGCTCTTGGACATCTTCTCGGCCTTGCCGGTCTCGGCATTGCGCACGGTCAGGAAGCCGTGGGCAAAGACGTGCTCGGGCAGGGCCTCGCCGATGGCCATGAGCATGGCGGGCCAAATGACGCAGTGGAAGCGGATGATGTCCTTGCCCACGATGTGGAACTGCGCGGGCCAGCGATAGGCCAGCTCGGCACGCGCCTCGTCGGTGTCGACACCGTAGCCGACGGCCGTCATATAGTTGAGCAGCGCATCGAACCACACGTAGGTCACGTGACCCTCGTCAAACGGGACCTGAATGCCCCAGTCAAAGCTCGTACGGCTCACGGAAAGGTCGTTAAGGCCGCCCTCGACAAAGCTGCGAACCTCGTTCATGCGGAACGCAGGCTCGACAAAGTCGGGGTGCTCGTCATAGAGCTTGAGCAGCTTGTCCTGGAAGGCGGAAAGCTTAAAGAAGTAGGACTCCTCCTGCACGCGCTCAAGCGGACGGTGGCAGTCGGGGCACAGGTGCTGGCCGACGCTGCCGTACTCTTCGTCGCCCTTCTGGACCTGCGTATCGGTAAAGTAGGTCTCGTCAGGCACGCAATACCAGCCGTCGTAGCTGCCCTTATACAGGTAGCCGGACTCCTTCATGCGCTCCCACAGGTACTGCACGGCATGATGCTGGCGCGGCTCGGTGGTGCGGATGAAGTCATCATTGGAAATCTCGAGCTTGCTCCAAAGCTCCTTGAAGTGCGGAGCCTGGCTATCGGTCCACTCCTGCGGCGTCATGTTGTGCTTGGCTGCGGCCTCGGCGACCTTCTCGCCATGCTCGTCCATGCCGGTCAGGAACTTGACGTTATAGCCAGCGGAACGGCGATAGCGAGCCTGAACGTCGGCGATGATGGTGGAATAAGCCGTGCCCAGGTGCGGATCGGCGTTGACGTAGTAGATGGGCGTCGTGATAAAGAACGAAGGCTTGCTTTGATCCATGGGGTTTGTCCTCCAGTAAAACGTTGCATACAGAGGATGATTCTAGCGCAAGGGCTGGATATCCTCCATCTATTGCATATCGAGCACCATGGCATAGACATCGCGCTTGCGGCGCGAATACTTCTGAGACAGGCGCTTGGCCACCGCAGACGCGGGCTCCCCCTCCTCGAGCGCGGCGCGGATATCCTCGCGCAGGGCCTCGTCGGGATCCGCTGCCGCGGCGCCAACCGGCACGATACCGGCCTCCTCACCCTCGCTCGGCGGCGCGATGACCAGCGCAATCTCGCCCTTTACCTCGCCGCGAGCACGCAGCTCCTCGGCAAGCTGGGCAGCGGGCCCGCGCAAGACCTCCTCGTGCAGCTTGGTGAGTTCGCGGCAGACGGCAACCTCACGTTGGGGAAAGACCTCCGCCACGGCCTCGAGCGTCGCCACGATGCGATGTGGAGACTCGTAGAAGATGAGCGCGCCGGGCACCACGGCAAGGCGCTGCAAACGGCGCACGCGGTCACCGTGCTTTCGGCCCAAAAAGCCCTCGAAGAAAAAATGCTCGCAGGGAATGCCGGACGAAACAAGCGCCGTGACGCAAGCAGAGGGCCCGGGAATAACTTCGACGGGCACATCGGCCTCACGCGCCGCCTCAACTAGCGCCTGGCCGGGATCGGACACGCTCGGCATGCCGGCGTCCGAGGCAAAGGCGAGGGTCTCCCCCGCCAGCAGACGGTCGACCAGGCCGGCGGCGCGGCTGGCGATCACATTCTCGTCGCAACGGACAAGCGGCTTGGAAATGCCCAGGTGCATCAGCAGCTTTGACGTCACACGCGTGTCTTCGCAGCAGATGACATCGGCAGCGGCAAAGGCTTCGCCAACGCGCGGGGACAGGTCGCCCAGGTTGCCGATGGGCGTGCCGACCACATAGAGTTTGCCCGTATGGGCACTGTTTTGCGTCATATCAACCTATTCAATCATGCCGCGCTCGAGCGTACCGAGCGCCGCGCGGGCGTCCCATGCTGCAATGCGCTTCTCGGTCTTCCACGTTTGGAAGAACCAACCGGCAGCCGGCGCAAACGAAGCCAGCTGGTTGGCGATAAACACGCGCTCGTAGGCATTGCGGCCCTCGGGCGTAACCGACGAGTTGGCAAAGATCGCCGCACCCGACCATTCGCCCACCAGCACGGGGAACCCAGTTGAAATCGCTTCTTTAAGCTCGCGCTTGTTACGCGAAATCGCCGTCGTCAGCCCGCGGGGGCTCGTGATGTCGAGCGCATGCTCGTCGCGGTAATGGTACAGGTGAAGGTCCATGTAGACGTTCTTGTACTTAGTGCCGCGCATAAAATGCTTCCACTCGCTGGGATGCCCCGACGACGAGAAGACGACGATCTTATCCTCGGGCATATACGAACGGACGAGCTCATAGGCATCGCGATAGAAGTTGCGCAGGTAGTGCGCCGGAATGCCATCCGTCATGGTGAAGAGGCTCTTGCGGACACTCATCTGCGGCGTATCCAGCAGCTCAATGCCCAGCAGGCTCTCGGCCTCGCCGTAGCGATCGGCCAAGCGCTCGAGCACGTCGAGTGCGACATGACGACCGTTGGTGGACGAATGCCACTCGGCGACAGCCTCCGGCGTGGTGGGCGAATCGTTGGAATCGCCCTGGCCACCGGGCACAGTTGCTAGATCAAGCAGCACGCGGATGTCGTACTTGGCAGCCCACTCAATTGCACGGTCGATGTAGTCGACAACCGAGATGTAGGACGCATCGGACTCCTGCGAGCCAAAGGCATACCAGGGTACCGGCAGACGCACGGCATTGAGGCCAATCTGCGCCATGCGGCGAAAATCGTCCTCGCTCACAAACGTCTCGTAATGACGGCGCATGCGCTCGTTATAGGCGGCGGTGCCCATGGCCTCCTGCAGCTCGGCCGCGTTGGATGCACCGGTCGCCGCGTATAGCGACGGGGTAACCCAAGGCTCGGGAATGAACCAGCCAGAGAGATTAACGCCGAGTATCCTCTCCATCACTGCCCCCTTCGGATCGTGCAGGCCGAGCCTGCATCGTATTGCATAGGAAAAGTATCGTTTTGAGTATACCCGCGCGTGCGGACAGACGACCGAACGGTCTGTAAAGTGGCGCAAAAGCGGGAGGAATGTCTGAGCGGGCCCGAGATGGCGCGCCGAGATGTGCACGCACGTCGGAAGTAAGCGCCGGAAAGCGCGTCCCGTTTTTCGCAAAAGACTGGGATGCATTTTCCGCGGGTCCACATAAAAGAAAAGGACCCCTTTGCAGAGGTCCTAGTCAATTCAAGGTGGCGGGGAAGGGAATCGCGTCCGCGCGCTGCGCGGACGGACCGCTGCGGCGCTTACGCGCCTTGCGAGCTGCGCTGGCAAACGCTTACGCGTTTACTCAGCTCCGCGCCCTCACGGGGTTCGATTCCATGTGGGAGCTTACGACAAAAGCAGCAATATTTTGCTCTCCATATTTTTTACACATGAAGGCATACGCATCCTTTGCCCATGCTTCTCCTTTCACCTTGAAACGGATTTCATTATTGGCAAGCGGGCAAAGATTACCGTCTTTATCCACTACTTTTAC
>DBGFJU010000059.1:0-18572 GCA_048529485.1 Collinsella aerofaciens
CTTTGTGCGGAGGTTGCTCTGATGCTTTATACTGATGCGGTTAGACATCCATCCTGCAATCGAGGAGATATCCATGGCATCAGACGTTCGCGTCCGCTTTGCACCCTCACCGACGGGCAAGCTGCACATCGGCGGCGCCCGCACCGCTATCTATAACTGGGCTTTCGCCCGCGCAAACGGCGGCACGTTCATCCTGCGCATCGACGACACCGATCCCACCCGCTCCACCGACGAGAACACGCAGATCGTCCTGCGCGCCATGCGTTGGCTAGGCCTGGACTGGGACGAGGGTCCCGAGGTGGGCGGCGATTTTGGCCCCTACGCCCAGACCGAGCGCCTGGACCTGTACAAGCAGGCCGCCCAGAAGCTTTGGGACGAGGACAAGGCCTATCCCTGCTTCTGCACCAAGGAGCAGCTCGACGCCGACCGCAAGGCCGCGCAGGAGCGCAAGGACCCCTTCCAGGGCTATCAGCGCCGTTGCCGCGATCTTGATCCCGAGGAGGCCCGCCGTCGCATCGAGGCCGGCGAGTCCTACGTCCTGCGCATCAAGGTGCCCGAGGACCGCGGCGACGTCGTCATCCACGACGCCGTCCACGGCGAGGTGACCTTCGACGCCAAGGAGCTCGACGACTTTGTCATCTTCCGCTCCGATGGCACGCCCACGTACAACTTCGCGACCGTCGTCGACGACGCCATGATGAAGATCACCCATGTCATCCGTGGCGACGACCATCTGTCCAACACCCCGCGTCAGGTCATGGTCTACGAGGCCCTCGGCGCTCCCGTGCCCACGTTCGCCCACATCTCCATGATCTTGGGTGCCGACGGCAAAAAACTCTCCAAGCGCCACGGCGCCACCTCGGTGGAGGAGTACCGCGACGCGGGATACCTGTCCGATGCCTTCGTCAACTACCTGGCGCTGCTCGGCTGGTCGCTCGACGGCGAGACCACGATCATCCCGCGCGACGTCCTGGCCAGCAAGTTCTCGCTCGATCGCATCTCCAAGAACCCCGCGACTTTCGACCCCAAGAAGCTCGACTGGGTCAATGCCGAGTACATCAACGGCATGTCCGACGCCCAGTTTGCCGACGAGATTATGGTCCCCGTGCTGCACGAGGCGGGCCTCATCGAGGGCAACGTCGAGTACGGCGAGGACTGGATCGACGCGCTTGCCGCTATCGTCAAGCCGCGCACTAAGATGCCGGCCGACGCCGTGACCGTCGCCGCCCCCATCTTTGCCACGGCCGAGACGCTCGAGTATGACGAGAAGTCCGTCAACAAGGGCCTGGCCAAGGAGGGCATGGGTGCCATTCTGGATGCCGCCAAGGCCGCGCTCGAGGGCGTGGACGAGTGGACGGCTGCCAACATCGACGCTGCGCTTGAGCCGTTGCCCGAGCAGATGGACCTTAAGAAGCGCGTGGTGTTCCAGGCCGTGCGCGTCGCCGTTTGCGGCAACATGGTGAGCCCTCCGTTGGGCGAGACCATGGCACTCGTCGGCCGCGACGATTGCTTGGCGCGCATCGACCGCGCCCGCACGATGGCGCTGTAATCGCTGCGCAAACGTATGTATCCGAGCCCCGTTCACCCGAGCGGGGCTCTTGTTTCTGTAGACGTATGGGATAGGAGGTGCTGGGGCCATGGTCGAGCAACTTTCGCTGTTTGGTTCGCCGGAACCGGAGGAAGCTCCGAAGTCCGCGGCTCCTGCCGCCGTCCCGGCGCAGCCCGAGCCCGCACCTGAGCCCATCGTCGCCTATGCGAGCGTGGTTCTCGACATCCCGACGCGTGCGCTGTCCGAGCCGTTTGCCTATGGCATTCCTCAACCCCTTGCTAGCGAAGCGCAGATCGGATCAACGGTCCTGGTCCACTTTGGTAACCGTGCCGCCGCAGGCTATATCGTCGATATTGCGCCCGAACTGGGCGACTTGCAAGGCAACATCACCTTCGACACCGCGCGCATCAAGCTCATCGAGACCATCCTCAGCAAACCGCTCTTTGGCGCCGAGTCCGCCCGTATTGCACGCTGGATGAGCTACGAGTATGTCGCGACGCTTTCCGAGTGCCTGCGCCTGTTCTTGCCACCGGGCGGAAGCCCGCGCGTGGTCAAGGGCGACGACGGCGTGTGGACTGTCGAGCGCCCCGCCGTCAAGCCTATCCAAAATCGCTGGGTCATGCTCACACCCGAGGGTTTCGACTACACGCCGCCCAAGACCGCGGTCCGCCAGCGTCAGCTCATCGAAGCACTGCAGTGCGGACCGGTCACGACGCGCGACCTCAACCTGCTCTATAACAGCATGTCGGCGACCATCAAGGCGCTCGAAAAGCGCGGCGTCGTGGTGGTGGAGGAACGCCGTGCGTGGCGTGGCTGCAATGAACAGACCACGCTCTCCTCGGCAAGCGGTAAGGCACCAGTCGCGCTCACGAACGGCCAGCAACAGGCACTCGCGCAGATTGAGCGCGCCCGTCTGGACGCTCATGGCGACGTGGTGCTGGTCGACGGCGTCACCGGCTCCGGCAAAACCGAGGTGTACCTCTCCGCCATCGAGCGCGTGCTGGCGGCCGGTCGTTCGGCCTGCGTGCTCGTGCCCGAGATCTCGCTGACGGCTCAGACCGTCGGTCGCTTCCGCTCGCGTTTTGGCGAGACGGTCGCCGTGTTCCATTCGCGCCTCTCGGCCGGCGAGCGCCTGGACCAGTGGGATATGGTCGCCAGCGGTGCCGCGCGCGTGGTCGTGGGCGCCCGCTCGGCGCTCTTTTGCCCGCTCAGCGACTTGGGCCTCATCATCATCGACGAGGAGCACGAGACCAGCTACAAGCAGGGCTCCAGCCCGCGCTACCACGCGCGCGAGGTGGCGGCCGAGATGGCGCGCCGCTACCGCTGCCCGCTCGTGTTGGGCTCCGCCACGCCCTCGGCCGAGGCCCTCGATCGCTGCCGCCGTGGCACGTATAACGGTGCCACCTGGACGCGCGTCGAGATGCCCGAGCGCCCGGGACACGCCGTGCTGCCCACGGTCCGCATTGCCGACCTGCGCCGCGAGTTCTCGCATGGCAGCCGCTCCATGTTCTCAAAACCGCTGATGGAAGGCTTGGAACGCGTGGTCGAGCGCCGCGAGAAGGCAGTGCTACTACATAACCGCCGCGGCTTTGCGCCGTTCCTGATGTGCCGCGAGTGCGGCTGCGTCCCCACCTGCAACCACTGCTCCACCGCGCTTACGTATCACGAGCGTACGCACACGCTGCAGTGTCACACATGCGGTTCGTCGTGGCGCGTGCAGCCCTATCCCGCGCCCACAAGCCGTTGCCCCAAATGTGGAAGTCGCTACCTGGCAAAAATGGGTCTGGGCACGCAGCAGATCGAGGACGCACTGCACCAGATGCTTCCCGAGGACGTCGCCATTATTCGCATGGATGCCGATTCCACGCGCGGAAAGGACGCACACAAAAAGCTGCTTGAGCAGTTCGATGCCGCCGATTGCGCGGTGCTGCTGGGCACCCAAATGATCGCAAAGGGCCTCGACTTTCCCGAGGTCACGCTCGTAGGCGTGGTCAATGCCGACTTCGCCCTCAAGCTGCCCGACTTTCGCGCAGGGGAGCGCGCCTACGATCTGCTGGAGCAGGTTGCCGGCCGCGCCGGCCGCGGCGATCGCCCCGGTGAGGTTATCATCCAGACCTACCTGCCCGATGACCCGGTCATTCGCGCCGTCGCCGAGCACGACCGTTCGATCTTTACCGACTACGACCTGGATCAGCGCCGCGACGCGCTGTACCCGCCGTTTGTTCGCCTGGTCAACATTTTGGTGTGGTCGGCGAACCGAGACGACGCGCAGGACTACATCGAACGCATCGCGAAGCTCCTCAAGCGCCGCTGGCATGCCGCCGCGCCCGACTTTTTGCGGGCGGGGAGCGCCGTGCCCCAGGTGCTTGGTCCGGCTTCGTGTGTAATCGAGAGAGCCAAGGACCGTTACCGCTTCCATCTGCTTGTAAAGTCGCCGGTAGGGTACCATGTCTCTGACGATATCGACGCCTGCCTCAAAGAGGTGGGCTCTGTACGCGGCGTGAGCGTGAGCGTTGACGTCGACGCCTATGATTTGATGTAACAACCCGAAAGGATGGCCATGGAAGCCAACGGAATCGTACTGTCGCCCGACCCTCGTTTACGCCAGGAGTGCGCCGTCATCGAGGAGATCACCCCGGCGATCGAGGCACTTGCCGAGAAGATGAAGAAGATGATGTTCGAGAACGGCGGTTGCGGCCTGGCTGCCCCGCAGATCGGCGAGCTCATTCAGCTCGTTACCATCGACTGCGATTACAGCGACAAGCGCGACTATGACCCGTACGTGCTCATCAACCCTGTCATTGTTGAGCAGAGCGACCATTTAGTGCCGTTTAGTGAAGGCTGCCTGTCTATCCCCGGCATTAGCTGCGAGATCGAGCGTCCCGACCATGTCGTGGTCGAGGCATACGACTTGGACGCCAACCTGATTCGCTATGAGGCCACGGGCGACCTGTTCTGCGTGTGCCTGCAGCACGAGATCGACCATCTGCACGGCAATACCATGTTCGAGAGACTGAAGCCGATGCAGAGGCTCAAGGCCGTTAAGGAGTACCAGGACGCTCTGGCCCGCGGCGCTCGACCGGGCGAAACGGAGTAGGTCCCACCGTCCCAGGTGCTGAGCCCCCACATATCATCCCGTGCTCAAACATTCTCGCTTCGCTGCGAAACTGCGCGCGGGACGATATGTATGGGGCTCAGGCGAAAGGGCTACATGCTTGACATAAAACAATCTTTCTAGTTAGCCGATGCGATAAAGGGATGCCTCCTTTGTCGCATCGGCTAACTCTATTTATATTTTCCTGTTTTACCTTTGCAGGTTCTAATGGAGGGGATACCGAAGTAGCTGCTAGTAAGTAAACGTAGCTGCTCAGCGGGAGCCGCCCATATATCGTTCCACGCACAGTTTCGCAGCGCAGCGAGAATGTTTGAGCATGGAATGATATATGGGCGGCTCCCGCTGAGCAGCGGACTTTCGTCTACCTGATATGAGCGGGTTTTCCGCCCCAGTAGAAGCGACAGAAGGCTCGTTTGCGCTTTTGGGGTTTGCCTACGAGCTCCATGGTTGCGATGGCTATGTCTTCGGCTGCGTGGGGGCGGCGTAGTACTTCGCCGTTGATGAGTAGGGCTTTGAGTGATTCGGGATGGTCGTGCAAGTGACGTAGGGTTACGATGAGTTCACGTGCGGTGGTGACATGCATGCTGGCGCCCATGCCGGTGAGCATCGTGGTGTTGGCCTTTTCTTGACCGTATGATTTGCCCAGCAGGATCATCGGTAGATGCGCGCACAGGCACTCGGTGACGGTGAGCCCGCCCGATTTGAGGATTGCCAGGTCGCAGCCGTGCATGAGGGCCGCCATGTCGTCCACGTAGTCCAGAACCGTGACGTTTTCGAGCTTCATGGCGTCGAAGAGCGTCTTGAGGCGGGTGGCGTATTCCTTATCCTTGCCCGGCAAAAAGACAAAGTGCATGTCCTCGAAGCTGCGCAGGAAGGGGAGTGTGCGGTCCATCTCCGCGCGAAAGCGAACGTACGGTTGAGGCAAACTGGCACCGGCCATCACCAACACAACGGTCTTGTCAGCGGGGAGTTTGAACTTCTCGAGTTCTTCCTCGCGATTGTAGTCCGTATCAAACCCGGCGCGAATGGGGATGCCTGTAATGCGGATCTTTGACTCGGTAACCTTGCGCGGGCGCAGCGTTTCGGCCATAAACTCGTTGGCCACACAGAATAGATCGGTGTCCTTGTGGGGCCACCAGCCCTCGACTTCGTAGTCGGTCGGGACGCAGATGACCGGATAATCGATACCTGTAATTACGCGGGCGCCCACGGCAACGTTGGCTGCCGTGATGTGCGTTGCGACCACGGCTATGGGCCTGCGGTTACGAATATATTCGTTGAAGGCGGGGAACATAATTCGCGACCATGCCGTGCCGCCACCCCAGAGAAGATGTCCCGTAAGCGTATATCGCCAGGTCAGGTCGTAAATGGGGCGCGTGGCTCCCGTAAAAGAAGCCGCGGTCTTATTGCCGTCGAATTTAATACGTCCAAAATCAAGGATATCGAGCACTTCAATCTCAACATCCTCGGGGACGCCATTGGTGCCGCGGACGAGGTCGAATGCCTGCGCAATCGCATTTGCGGCGGCCTTGTGGCCCGAGCCGACCGAGGCATGCACGATGGTCACGAGGGGTTTTTGCTGAGCCAAGAGCGTGGTTTGCTCCGATTGGGGAGTGCTGTGCGTGATCAGGGGAGCGTCGTCGCTCGTCTGCGTCTGATCCATCGATAACTCCCCTTCGACGTTGTAACACGGATTTATCATTGTAGTGCATGAGTGTCACGTTCACGTAAATTTGGGTATGAGCGCAAAGAACGACAACGTTTCGACGAGAGGACTCTTCATGATTACCGATCAGACAATCGATGTTGCGATTATCGGCGGCGGCCCCGCGGGCTATGCTGCCGCCATTTATGCGGCGCGCGCCAACCTTACGACGACTGTCCTTGAGCAGGGTATGTCTGGCGGACAGATTGCTACATCCAACGAGATTGAGAATTATCCTGGTATTCCACTGCTGAGCGGCGCCGAACTTGGTGAGCGGTTCCAACAGCATGCTGAAGGCCTGGGGGCCCAGGTTAAATGGAGTATGGTGACAGGCGTCGATTACGATGCCGATGCGGCTCAATTTACCATCCATCATGATATGGGCGACACAGCGGCCAAGAGCGTCATTGCGTGCATGGGCGCCACGCCGCGTCCTGCGGGTTTTATTGGCGAGGACACGTATCGCGGTCGTGGCGTTTCGTATTGCGCGACGTGTGACGGCATGTTCTTCCGTGGCAAGCAGGTCTTTGTTATCGGAGGCGGCAATTCGGCATGCGAAGAGGCACTGTTCCTGTCAGACATTGCCAGCAGTGTGACCATCGTGCTGCGCCGCGACCAGTTCCGTGCGCCTGATGGTGTTGTTCAGAAAGTACTCAAAAAGGACAATATTACAGTTAGGTACCAAACTAGTATTGTTGAGCTTTCTGGTGAAGCGATGCCCACGACAATTACGTTCAAGGACAATGCAAGCGGTAAGACGCATGCTGAGACCTTTGAGCCTGGCTCGTTTGGCATCTTTGTCTTTACCGGGACGCAACCCCATACCGAGCTTGTTGAGCATCTTGTCGATCTGGCGCCTGATGGCGGCATTTTGACTGATGAATCCATGGCGACCCGCACGCCAGGTCTATTTGCTGCTGGCGATATCCGTTCCAAGCGCTTACGTCAGGTTGTGACCGCCGTTTCTGACGGAGCCATAGCAGCAACGAGCGCATACGCGTTTCTCCGCGGATAAGTACGATAATATATCTTATGTAAGGTTGCTATCTTTAAAACAAAGTGGTTGGACGGTGCATCAATGTGCTGTCCAACCACTTTTACTTTCCTGCTATATAGTATGCAAAACTAGATAACCTAGAATACAATATAGCTAATGAACGGAGGATCCTTATGAACCACGCCAAACACGTTATTCCGATGTCTGATTCGTCGGTCAGCATTAAGCCTGAGGATATTCAGCCCACTGTGCTGCCCGATGCATTTATTCAGTCCGATATCGTGCGCAAACTTAATACGTTGAGTCTGCCGCGCTATGACCAGTTGCCCAATGTGACGCTCTACCGCGACCAGGTCATTGAGTATGTTGCGCTGTGGATGGAGCCGCTGTCCATTTGCGTTGAGCAGCCTGTCATTACGCCATCGATGATCAATAACTACGTGAAGGTCGGCCTGGTGCCTGCTCCGGTCAAAAAGCAATATGGCCGCGAGCAGATTGCCCGCCTGATCGCTATCTGCATCTTTAAGCAGGTGCTACCTATTGCTGCGGTGCAGGCACTCTTTAACATTCAGCGTTTGAGCTACGATGCCCCGACGGCCTTCGACTATGTGGTCGATCAGCTCGAGGCATCGATTCGTTCGGCGTTTTCTGTCGAGCAGACGCCGGTTCCCGATACGGCGCATCAGGTAACGCGTGAGTCGCTGCTTGTGCGCAGCGCGGTTTCATCCTTTGTTTCGAAAGCGTACCTGATGAGCTATCTCAAGTTCAACGGGTTTAATAGCTAGCCGACGTATAAAACGGGCGGGACAAAGAGCCATCTGTCGCTTTGTCCCGCCCGTATTTTGCTGGTTGGACTTTATTTGCCCGAAGCTACGCCCATGCCATAGCCGATGATGAGGCCGTGCATCTCGGCGTAATAGGAATCCAGGCCGTTGCAGGGTATAATGATGGTCTTGGAGTCGGGCCAATGCTCAATAATGCGATCGGCCAGCGCCTGGGCGCTCGATGCGTTCTCCACATGGTCGATGACGACCTCACCGCCCGTAAAGCCCTCGGCTTCCATAGTGTCGATGATCTTGTTGAGCATCTTCTTTTCGCCACGCGTGTGCCCCACGAGTTCGATTTTACCGGCCTCACTCGCCGTGCCCAAAATGCGGATATTGAGCTTGTTGGCAATGACGCCAGCTGCCTTAGGGATACGTCCGGCTTTGGCGAGGTTTTCGTAATTGCACAAACTGAAGAGGATTTTGCTGTTCTGTTCAAGGCTATCGAAGTATGCGCAAGCATCCTCGAATGAGACATTCGGATTGCTTGCAAGATAGCGGTCGAACAGCAAGAAAATGAGGTCCATTTTGCCGCCAGCTGCGCGTGAATTGACTAGATGAATCTGTCGGTCGGGCTCCTCGGCAAGAACCACATCGCGAGCCGTGGCTGCTGCGTTGTAGCTGCCCGACACGCCCTCAGAGATCGGCATACAGATGGTCTTGTCTGCCAATTTGAAGAGCGCGGCCCACTCCCCTACGCTGGGACAAGCGCTCGAAGAAGCGTTCGTCTCAGCCTGAACAGCGCAGTTGAGCTCATGAACATCGAGCGAAAGGTCATCGACGAATTCACGCTCCCCCACTCGAATTTTGAGGGGCGCAAATGCAAAGGTGGTATGGGGCGCGGTCGGTTGCCAATCGCGGAGGTTACAGCTTGAATCGGAGATAAGTGCCCAGCTCATAGAGGGTCCTTTCTAATTGTTCCCATTCAATTATAGCCATCTTGCAAATTGAATGTGTGGCTATCTAGTTTTGAATACTAGATAGCCACACAAGAATAGAGACAAAAGAATGGACCTCGCGACTTAAAGCCACGAGGTCCACATTCACACGCTGTGTAAGATGACTTAGTAGCGCACGAAGATATAGTTGTTGTTCATGCCGGCGGCAACGGAGCTGATGATAACACCCGTGTTGTAGTCGGAAGCATGAATCATCTGACCACCACCGATGTAAATGCCGGTGTGGTACGAGTTGACTACAACGTCACCGGGCTGCGGATCGGACACACGCGTCCAGCCCATAAAGGTGCCCGTGGTGCCCAGGCGGCAATAGCGACCAGTAAGGCAATAGCTTACAAAACCAGAGCAGTCGAAGCTGTTCGGGCCAATTCCGCCCCAGGAATAAGCGCAACCAAGCTTGCTGTATGCACGCGAGACAACAGAACCGCCATCGACGGACTGGCTCGGAGCAGAAGGCGTCGGAGCCGGAGGAGGCGTGGAGGGCTGCGGCGTCGGAGCAGGTGCCGGCGTAGGAGCCGGAGTGTTGCCGCCCTGGTTGTTATTATTGCTGGTCTGGCCACCGTTATTGGCGTTCTCGGTCGTACCGGCAGTCTCGTTGCTCACCGTGGCCTTCTCGGCGGTACTGGCGTTGATGCCGGCCTGCAGCGCGGCGTTGGCCTCGGCCTCGGCGGCTAGCTCGGCCTGCAGCTGTGAATCCAGAGAGTTTACGACGTTCTGGGCTTCAGCCTGCTGAGCGTTAAGCTCGTCGACCTTCTTTTGCGTGTCGGCGACGTTCTTCTCCTGCTCAGCCTGCTTATCGGTGAGCTGCTGCTTAAGCTCCTTGACCTCTTGAATGGTCTGAGCCTGCTTGTCGGAAACTTTGCCGTAGTAGAACAGACGGTTGAGCATATCGCTCAGGTCATCGACGCCCGTCAGCACCTGAAGTAGGCTCAGACCGCCGGTTTTGTACTCGCCGGCGACATAGGTCGAGAGCTTGGCCTGACCATCGGCAATCTCCTGCTGCTTTTGCGTGATCTCGCCAGCAGTCTGATCGAGCGCCTGCGTCTGCGTGGCGAGCTCATCGTAAATCTGCTGGGTTTGGGTACCGATCTGCTCGAGTTTCGTACGAGCAGCGGCAAGGTCGGATGCGGTATCGGCGTAGGCAGGAGCCGCGAGGCCCAAGCCCAAAACACAAGCGAGGGTTGCCGTAGCAGCGCAGCGTGCCATGTTTTTGTGCGTGTTTGCTGTGCGCATGTAGCTTCCTTTCCAGTAACTAAGGGTAACGGCTAGTCCACCGTCACCAGGCTAAAGAGCTCCACATCGTCATCAGACGGCGTGAGCTTCTCGCGCGGGTTGAGAAACGCAAGCTCAAGGATACAACCGTAACCGACAAGCTTTGCGCCCATATCTCGCACCAGTTTACCTGTTGCCTCGACGGTTCCGCCCGTCGCGACCAAGTCGTCCAGAATCAACACGGTATCTTTAGAGCTGATGGCGTCGGCATGGATCTCAATTGAATCGGTGCCGTACTCGAGCTCGTAGCTCTGGCTTACGGTCTCGCGCGGCAGCTTACCCGGTTTACGTGCGGGAACAAAGCCGGCGCCAAGGGCTACAGCCACCGGTACGCCAACCATAAAGCCGCGAGCCTCGGGACCCACGACCTTGGTGATTCCCATGCCGGCAAAGTGCTCGGCGAGGGCATCGGTCATGGCTTTGAGCGCCTCGGGATTGCCAAAGAGCGGCGTGATGTCTTTAAAGATGACTCCGGGCTCGGGATAGTCAGGGATGTCGACGATTTGAGATTCGAAGTCGTACATTGCATGACCTTTCAATGGGTTGCCGGATAAGCGGCAGCTGTTATTTGCCCGCGGTGGCGGTGCCGGATTGCGAAGGGGTGACGACCTTGAGCGGCTTTACGAGGGAATCCTCGTGCGAAGCCGGCGCGCCTATCTCTTCGTTTTTGGCCTTGGTTGACTCGGAGCGAGTGATTTCCTCATCGAGTGCATCGATGTCGGCGTCCTCGACCACGGCGTTGAGCGACTCAAAAACGCGGTTCTTGAGCAGCGCGGTGTGCACGCCCTCCGTCAGGTCGTGAAGCTTCTTAAACGCACGCTCGAGCTTGGCGTCGCGCTCGTCATCGGAGGTATCCATGCCGAGCATGCTCACGAGCACCTGCTCAAACATCGAGGACTCGCGGTTGGCGGAAGACACGTACTGACGCAGGTTGCGCGGCTCGATATGGAAGCGCGACAGCTCGGAGCAGTAGCGGATGATCGGGAAATCGCGACCATCGACGAGCTCACGATTTTGCGGGCTCTTGATGATGCGAATGAGGTCGTTCTCGGCGAGCGAGCGGATAAACGAAATCTCGACGCCCAGCATATCGGGAATGGTCTCGATGGGATGCAGCTTTTGCTTTGTCTCCTTGGGCTCCGTCTTGAGTGGAACATCGGACAGCAAGCCCACCTCGTAGGCGAGCGTTGACAGGTCCGTGGCGTTTTCCAAGCGCTGCTTAATCACGTTGAGCGGCATGTAGCGAGTCTTCTGCAAGTGCAGAATGACCTCCAGGCGATCAACGTCCTCCTTGGAGTACTGACGGTATCCCTTAGGCGTACGATGAGGGGTAATGAGCCCCTCATCCTCTAGAAATCTAATTTTTGAGTTCGAAAGATCGGGGTATGCGCCTCGAAGTAAGTTGACGACTTGGCCGATACTCAGATAGTTGCGTTCGGCCATGCCCTACTCACCGGTTTCGATGCGCTCCGGCGTGCTCTCGTGGTAGATGAGCGTAAACGTACCGATCTGGACGGAAGAACCGTCGTGCAGCGGGGCTGCGTTGACAATGGCGCCGTCGACCCAGGTGCCATTGAGCGAGCCCAGGTCCTCGATGCGAGCGCCGAGGACCTCGCGAATAATGCGCGCATGGCTGCGCGAAACGGTCATGTCGTTGAGGAAGATGCCGTTCGCGGGATCGCGACCGATGGTGGTCACGTCGTCCTCGAGCTCAAAGGCGGCACCAGTCTGCGGACCCTTGACGATGGACAGAACGGGGGCGGTGATGCGCACGTTGGCCATGAGGTCGGGAACGGTGACGTCGCTTGAAGGCACGCGGAATACGCAGGTAGCGTCAGCAGTCTTATCATTCTGAGGCATATTGTTAACCATGTTGTCCATGACAACCCCTAACTTATCGCGGACGTGCCGCAAATAATGAACCGTACGTAATCATACCCCAACGAATCAGTCTTCGATTTCAGGGTTCAGAAAGTCGATGTCCTCGTCCTCGGGATGCGTGAGAGCCTGTTTAATGGCCGCTCCGCCCTTAATGGAGTAGATGACAGCGGTGAGCATGGAGAAGATCACGCCGCCGTACACAAAGAAGATGCCGAGGGGCACCGAGCTTCCGTTGAGGCCCGGGAAGGCCGTAAGGGTTGAAGGTAAAAGATGCAGGCCGTCAATAACGGGGAACCCGAGCAGCATAAGCGAGAAACCGGTCATGAGCAGCGCTGTGGCAATCTTTCCGGGGAAGACGACATCGATGGGGCGACGGTGATAATGACGAACGATAAGCGTGCCGATGCCCAGATAGATGTCGCGGCCAATAATGAGCACGCAGACCCAGATGGGCAGTTCTCCGCGAACCACCAGTCCCAAGACGCCGGTGAACAGCAGCGCACGGTCGCAGATGGGATCCATGACCTTGCCGAGCCACGAGACCGTCTTGGTCATGCGGGCGATCTGACCGTCCATCCAGTCGGTGGAGGCGGCAACGGCGTAGATTGCGATGGCGATGACGCGGTTGTTATCCGTCACAAACAGGTACAGAAATACCAGGGTGAGGATCAGGCGCGTAAAGGTGATGAAATTGGAGATCGTAAAGATCTTATTCGACGGGTAATCGGAAGTGCCGATAAGCTCCTTTTTGATCTTCTTTTTGATGCCCACAGGACTCCCCCGCTGGTTAACGACAAAACTTTCGATACTATACCCGTTCCGGCGATGTCTATCCAGCCAAGCCATAGAGAGTCCAGACATGTGGAGGGCGTCGTAGGCGGCGGGAGATTTCGCATTCGTGTACATCAGCCTCCAAACATGTCGAAAAATGTCGATTTTGGAGGCTGATGTACAGGTTTTTGTTGCGCAGGCGTATCGAGCGGGACAGCCATTCTTCGTTGCTTTAATCAAATGAATCATGATGATTAATAACAAAAAAGGTCAGGCACTAAGTGCCTGACCTGCAAACTTCTGGTCGGGACGACTGGATTCGAACCAGCGACCCCTTGACCCCCAGCGGGCCCAGAATACCCCTGACCTGTGCTTATTTTGTTAAAACACGCGCAGATAGCGCAAGTAGCGCATTTCCGTATTTGTAAATTTTACCAGCTCAGCGCGGTCTGTCCAGATAGCATATTATCGGCTTCGAGGAGCGCGGTGCAGCCGATGATTTAATCAACGGGGGTAGGAGCCCCGAATCGTCGCCTCTCCGGGTTCCCGCAGGTGGGCCCGCCTGTTTCTAATCAACTGCGGATTCAGGAGCTATGTGGTCAATATAATACCGTTGAACCTGCGTATCGATACCGCTCAGCCATTCGCCTCGCCCCCGTCGCACGTATCTTCATCCGGTCTGTTACTTTTAATCTAACAATTCTTTGAGGAACGTAGGTGCTTCTGAATGTACTGTCGACTTCTTCTCAAACTAATCCTAAGAGACAAGGCCGTATGGATCTCTACGCTCGTTCTCGCCGCAGCCTTTTCCGTCTCCATTGCGTTCAATTCACCCATCTACGGGCCCTTCTTTATGAAGCAGGGCATGCAGGGCTTTGTCGACGCATTCAATACGCGCGCGCCCCAGGCCAACGGCACAGACCTATCTCCAGAGCAGCAAAATGACGCGGAGCTTGCAAGATACGCGAACGCCGCCCTTGCCGCTCAAACCGACGCCGCCTTTCTCGATTCTGCCGAGAGCTACTACGCGCTCATGGACGAGGGCTTCCAATCCGGATCCATCGTGGGGGACCAGGAGACCAATGACGCGGAGCTCGCATATTGCCGCGCTCTGAGCAGCTCCGGCATCACGGATATCCCGGCCTCCGCAAACGACCTGCCGTTCCTCTCCTTCCTGCCTTACGCCATTGCCACGGCGCCGTCTTTCCTTCCCTTCATCCCCTTCCTTCTCTCGTCGATACTCGTGCTCGGCGCCACAAGGCCCGGGACCCTGGCGGCGAAGGCGCCCGTGCCCAAATTCCGGCGCCTTATCCAGATCGTGTTTTCGATAATCGCCGCGGGGACCGCGATGCTCCTCGCCGGCCTCGCACCCGGGGGCATTTACGCCTTGGTCCTAAACGGCTTCGGGCAGATCGGGTACCCGATCGCCTTCTTCCATGACGGCGCGCTTACCACCACGACCGCGGGAAACGTCTTCACAGCCCTGCTTCTCGCGCTGCTTGCGGGCGGAACCTTGATATCCGTTTGCTCCGCCGTCCTATCGACCGCAACGAGGCGCGTCCTCGCGGGCCCCCTTGCCTCCGCGCTGCTTGTCGCGGCCCCGGCATTCCCGTTATTGTCCGATTCGGCACTGGGGCATAATGCCGTGCTCGGGCTCCTGCCACTGCCCGTATTCTCGCCTATCGAGGCAACGGGTTACGTAGGATGCTTCCCGACAGAATTCATTGGCTCCGGTTCAGGCAGCGCATCGATGCTTGCCGTGGCCCTGGCATACGTCGCGGTCTTTTTTGCGGTCGGCGCCGTTGCGACACGTTCCCCCAAACAGCCTGGACCCGCGAAAAAGCACCATGGGCTCGAGCTTCTGGACGCGAGCGTGGGATACGGAAGCACGACGATACTTTCAATCGGGTCGCTTTTCCTGAGCCCGGGAACGGCGGCGGGCCTCGTTGCTCCCAACGGCTCGGGGAAAACCACCCTTCTTGAAGCGCTGTCGGGCCAATTTCCCACCCGCATCCGCTCGGGAAGCCTGGCGGCAGGCGGAATCTGCCAACGTCGATCAGCCGAATTTGCAGAACTCGTCTACCTGAGCTCTTCGGGCAGCGCGGATCTCTATCCCACGCTATCGGCCATCGAGCACCTTGCTTTCGTTAGGGAGGCGTGGAAATCGGCCGCCGACATCGACTCGCTCTGCAGCTCCCTCGGAATCTCCCCATATCTCGACAAGCCGACCCGTAAACTCTCGACAGGGATGAAGCAGCATGTAAAGCTTGCCATGGCGATAGCGACCGATTGCCCGTACCTCATCCTCGATGAACCGCTGAACGGCCTCGATCCGGGAAAGCGGAAAACCTCCTGCGACGCGATGCGCAGCGAGGTGGCGCGGGGACGCAGCGTGCTCATTTCAAGCCATCTGCTCGACGACCTGGCAGACCTTACCAACTCGTTCTACTTCATCGAGGCCGGCACGCTCGTGGAAAAGATCAAGTCGTCCTCGCAGACGCTCAAGCAGGAATACCTCGATACATACGAGGGAGGTGAATGACATGATAGGCAAGAGCTATGCAAAGATAGCGATTGTTGGCTCTGTACTTTGTCTTGCAATGGTTCTATGTGCATCATTTGCGAGGTATAGGTCCGAGCAATCGTTTATCGATGGCGCTGAGAACGGTTTTGGCATAGACGGGATGTATGTCAACGATGGCGCGACCAGGCCGTCTATGGCGATTCTTGCAGGCGAAGACATGGAATGGCAAATCTGTAATGGCGATGGCTCTTGTCTGAGTGGTCGTTTGGCCGCAACGAGCGATCCGAATTCGTTCGATCTTCTCGACGATGATGGAGCGGATTGCGGTTCTGTTCACCTTTCATATGCATCGCGAGACGGGATGGACGGCATTCTCTACGTCTCCCACGAAACTGGCGATTTCAAGATGCGCAGGACTAACCGGGTGCCGGCTTTTATCGAGGAGTGAGAGTTCCCGGCGGCCTGCCGATCAGGCCGCCGGGCTATCGGGCCCCGCATTCATCCGTACACACACGGATGAATGCGGGAAGTGTCCGGATAAAGTTGATAATCAAGGAAACAAAGCCGTTCTGCCTGGGACGGCTTTGGCCTGGACTTTAACTACAACATCGCAATCGACACTTATCAGCTCGCGCAACGCGCATGGCCAAATCTCGGACGCTGGTGCATGGAGGACCTTCGAGATTTACTGGACATCCAAAACGACGACGCACACCGCGTGCTCGCCGACAGCGAAGACGAGATGGCTGTCTACAATGCGATCAGAAACAGTGTGAAGTCCGGAGAGCTTTCTGTGGAACCGCCGCGCCGTCGCGCGAGCCGACCGGGCAACCCGGGCGATCTGGTCCCGGCTCTCCCGGTCGTATTCCTACGATATCGCCCCTAGATCACCAATGTGTCAGATAAAGAATGAGGCAATGGCTATGATCAGGCATACGGCGGATGCGGCGACTGCGCCTTTTTTCCTCTCCTTTAGTCCGACGAATAGGGTTGCCGTAAAGTAAAGGGCGGAAATGCAGTCTATGGCAAGCAAAACGAGTTCCTTGGGCGGTTTCAGCAAAAGGTCGCTAGCAAAGAGTAATGCAAGCAGGGCAAAGCCGATTGTGGTCAAGTATCTCGATTGATTTTGCGACAACATGGCAACTTCCTTTCAGAACATGCAAGTGAAAAGTCGATACGATCTCATTGCGGTTGCAAACAAGTCGCCGCCAGGACCGGTTGTCACGAGACCGGCGATAACTTCAGCGGTGCCAGCAAGGTAGGGATCGCGCAGGCAAGCCTCCTCCTTTGCGTTCAGCTTGACCTTGTGAGGGACGGTGCGGTTATTTGCAAATCCGTGAGAATCGCACCACGCCTTGGAATATGAATCCGTGCAGCGTCCGCGCTCAAAAAGGGATATATCGTATTTTTCGTCGTAGTTGTCTCGGACGTAGATCTCGCTGCTCTCGGCGGGAGACCCCTCGTCGGCATAGGCTGCCGCAACGGGCACAAATGGTGTCATGACAAAGGAGAGGCAAAGAGCTGCTGAGACGATGGAGGGCAGGCATTTCTTCATGGCTGGCTCCTTAATCTGGCCTTTGATAGTTACTTGATGTCGCCTCCTTCCGCTTTATATCCGTTGTATTTGGCGTATTTCTTTAATAAGGCAAGGGGTTCTTCCTCTCCTTCGGATAAGCCGATGATGTTTCCTTGATCATCCAGTATGAATACGGACGGAATATGCTCAAGTTCATATTGGTCATACACGGTCTTATCTTAATTTTTGCTGATGGCTCAGGCAAGGCGGGGCTTACGTTCGAGGCGACCAACAATGCCCTGGCCCTACAGAGAATAAACGCCACGAACACGCACGCCGACGGCTGGGAGAAGTCCGAACTCCGCGGCCGCCTCAATACCGGCGACCTCTGGTCGCTTTTGCCTTGCGAACTCCAGTCCAAGGTGAAGTCCGTCACGAAGATGACCGACAACCTGGGCGGCGGCAAGGCAGGCACCCCCTCGGCCACGACTGACAAGGTCTTCCTGCTCTCGATGACTGAAGTCTACGGTGACCTCCAGTCTGACGGCGCCCAGTACGAGTACTACAAATCCAAGGGCGTGACAACGTCGAACTATTCCAGTGCTTCGTCGAGCAGCTATCACTGGACTCGCTCCGTGCATCCGAGCAACTTCGCGTCCTTCCGCTGTGTCCACAGCAACGGCAGCTATGACTACTACAGCGCGACGAACATCTACTGCGTGTTCCCCGCCTTCTGCTTTTAGCCTCATCTGCAACCAATGAAAAGCCCGTGCGATTCTGCGCGGGCTTTTCATTTGGCAACCAAACGAACGATTCTCGTCTTGAGGCATAGTTATCGGTTTGAGTAGAAATGGGGTCACACAGCGGCTCTCAGAGCGCCAGCCGAACTCTCCCGCCATTACCGCTGCGGCATCCTCGTATGGAGCCCATCCTGCTTGGCGTTTCGTTGCAACAGCCAACTTGTCCACCGATCAAGTGAACCACTGGAATAAATACAGCGACACGCTTGTTCGTTACAGTCGTTATATCTGTGTGAATCGCCGCGATAAATGCCGCCCGTTCTCGGCGTGTACCAGCTACGCATATGTAAACTCATATCGCGTTAATAGCTCGGCTCATGTACCTGCATAACACACAAGTAGCCGCAAAAGGCGATTATCGCGCAGGTAGATTTTCGACATCCTGTTGCTTAATCAAAATTAAGCAATTGATTATTAAACAAAAAAGGTCAGGCACTAGGTGCCTGACCTGCAAACTTCTGGTCGGGACGACTGGATTCGAACCAGCGACCCCTTGACCCCCAGTCAAGTGCGCTACCAAGCTGCGCCACGTCCCGAAGCTTTTGTTTGTTGCTCTGCTCTCGCTCGCAACAGGGAGTATATTAACCTGAAACTTTGCCCTTGTGCAAGAACTTTTTTACATTTTTTGAAGCAAGTCCAAAATTGTATCTGCGAGCTGG
>DBGFJU010000060.1:0-20388 GCA_048529485.1 Collinsella aerofaciens
AACCAATAGCAATTAAACCTGGAGTGTATTTCGTGGATATGCCTGCGGATAAACTTCGGGGGGGGGGCGTTTCGAAGCTGGCGCTCCCGCTCGGTCAATAACAAAATAGCCCGTCACGCCGTCTTAGGGATGGTGTGCTGATGGAGTTTCTCGATAACGTTGGGCGTAATCGTCTGGGAGACGCACTCGCTAAATCCATCGATGAGGGCGCCAAGCTTTCAATCATCAGCAGTTACTTTACGGTGTTTGCTTTCTCTGAGCTCAAAGAAGAGCTGGAGAAGCTTGATTCAGTGCGTTTTCTCTTTAGCGAGCCTACGTTCGTTAAGCGCATGGCCACCGATAAGGACCCACGTCAGTTTGCCATATCGCAATGCTCGCGCGAGCGTGGCGTGGGCGGCTTGGGCCTTGAGCTAACGTTGCGCAACAATCTCAATCAACGCGCCATTGCCCGTGAGTGCGCCGAATGGGTGCGCGCTAAGTGCGAGTTTCAATCTGCCAAGATGAACGGGGCAATTCAGCCCGGAGGCACCTATATAGTCGAGAACCCCAATGGCGACGACCATGCTTTCATGGGTGCCGCCGCTGACTTTACCCAGGAAGGACTTGGTTACGAGCGCCGCCCCAACACCGTAATGGGCGTAAGCCACTACGAGGGCGCGACGGAGGCTGCCGGCCTAAAGGCGATGTTTGAGTCCGTTTGGGATAAGCCTGCGATGGTCGCCGATGTTACCGATGAGGTAGCGGCGCAAGTAGGCACACTCTATCGCGAGAATCCGCCCGAGTTCGTTTATTTCCTCACGCTTTACCACTTGTTCCGTGATTATCTGTCTGACGAGGATAACGATTTGAGGCCCGGCCTTAAGTTTGAGGAGTCCGTTGTCTGGAACAAGCTCTACGACTTTCAAAAGGACGCCGTGGTGGGCGCCATCCGCAAACTCGAGAAGTACAAGGGCTGCATCATTGCGGACAGCGTTGGTCTGGGTAAGACTTACGAGGCGCTCGCCGTTATTAAGTATTACCAGGAACGTAACGACCGTATTTTGGTTCTGGCGCCTAAGCGCCTGCGTGATAACTGGACGCTGTGGACGCAGGACGACGACGATCGCAATCCGTTGGCGGACGATCGTCTTAACTACGCCGTGCTCAATCATACCGATTTGTCCCGTTATAGCGGCAAGAGCGGTGATAAGGATCTGGAGCACGTGCGCTGGGGCCACTACGACCTGTTGGTGATTGATGAGAGCCATAACTTCCGTAACAAGAGCACGGATTCCGAGAAAAAAGACCGCTACACGCGACTTATCGAGGACGTAATTAAGAGTGGACGGCGCACCAAGGTGCTGATGCTCTCGGCTACGCCCGTGAACAATCGTCTGCTGGACTTACGCAACCAGATTGAGCTCATCACCGAGGGCGATGATGCGTATCTGGCGGATACTGATGGTATTGAGTCGATTACTCAGGTGTGCCGTACCGCACAAGCGCGCTTCAACGAGTGGAGCAAGCTCGACGATGCCGAGCGCACCACCGAGAGCTTCGTCAACGCCGTCAACGCCGATTACTTTAAGCTGCTCGACGTGCTTACCATCGCGCGCAGCCGCAAGCATATCTCTAAGTACTATGGCGCCGCTTCGGGTACGTTCCCGCAGCGTCGCAAGCCTCTCTCTATTACCACGCCAATCGATTTGGCGGGGGAGCTTCCGCCTATCGCTGAGCTCAATGACATGATCGCTCAGCTCACGTTTGCGCAGTATCAGCTGCTTTCTTATGTACGCAGCGATAAGCGTCGTAAGTACGAGGATCGTTACGGCGACACCTGGGGCAAGGATTTTGAGAGCCAGGTCCACCGTACGGGTGCTGTTGCCAACCTTATGCGCGTAAACATGCTCAAGCGAATGGAATCTTCGGTTAACAGTTTTCGGATCACGCTCTCGCGCATCCTGGCGGGATGCGAGGAGCTACGTGCGCGACTCGATGATCCTGCTTCCATGGGAGCGAGCAGCTATGATGCAGTGGGTATCGAGGACGGCATGGATGATGATGACGCCGAGGAAATCGAGCGCGGCGGTAAGGTCCGCGTTGACCTGCGCGATGTTGATGTCTTGCGTCTGGGCAGTGATTTAGACTTTGATATCACCGTGCTGCACCGTCTGCTTGACTATGCCAATGCCGTAACGCCCGAGCGCGATGCCAAGTTGGATGAGCTCTACAAGTTCATAGTCAATAAGGTCAATAACCCCTACAACCCCGGCAACCGCAAAGTACTCGTATTCACGGCGTTTGCGGATACGGCGGACTATCTATTTGATCAGCTGGCGCCCCGCCTTAAGAACGAGCTTGGCCTCGAGTGCGCTGAGGTTGCCGGAAGCGCAAATCGCACTTACTCGCTTAAGTTGCGCCGCACCACCTTCGAGAACATCCTGGCGTATTTTAGCCCGCGCTCCAAGGAGCTGCCTGAGGCGTCTCTCGCTGCAGGCGAAATCGATGTTGTCTTTGCCACGGACTGTATCTCCGAGGGCCAAAATCTTCAGGACTGCGACTGTCTCGTCAACTATGACATTCACTGGAATCCGGTTCGCATTATCCAGCGCTTTGGTCGTATCGACCGTTTGGGCTCCACTAATACGCAAATTCAGCTGGTGGACTTTTGGCCCGACATCGCGCTCGATGAGTACATTCAGCTCGAGAGTCGCGTAAAGGGTCGTATGGCCTTGCTTGACGCGTCGGCCACCGGCGAGGAGAACGTGCTGGAGTCCAAAGCAACGGACGAGATGAACGACCTCAAGTACCGTCGCCAGCAACTTCAGCGGCTCAAGAGCGAGGTGCTGGACCTGGAGGATATTTCAGGCGGCATCTCGATCACCGACTTCGCCTTCGATGATTTTCGAGTTGAATTGCAGCGCTACGAAAAGGAACACCCGGGTCTTTTAGAAAACTCGCCGGCTGGTATGCATGCGGTGGCGCGCATTCCCGATGAACTGCGTGATTCCGTGGCGCCGGGCGTGGTGTTCTGTTTGGCGCAAAACGATGAGAATGCGAACCCCAAGGACACGAATCCTACCTTCCCGTATTACGTGGTGTACGTATCGACCGACGGCGATGTGATGACCAAACATACACAGCCCAAGCATGCGCTCGATATGATGCGCGCCTGTTGCGCGGGCGAATCCGAGCCAATTGCAGAGCTGTGTCGCGACTTTAACCGCGAGACGCGCGACGGCGAGCGTATGGGCGCTTATACCGAGCTTTTGGACAAAGTGGTTGCCACCATTGGCGGCGTGCAGCAGGACAAGGGCATTGAGAGCCTGTTCTCGCTGGGCGAAGTGGGGACGGGCACGAGCCTTGGCTTCGACGATTACTCGTTAATCAGTTTTGCGGTGCTGCGATGAAGGGCTTTGACTGGAACGACGTATTCTGTCTGCCCGATGCCGCTCTGGCGGGCGACAGACGCATACCTAAGACAGTGCTCACGCGCCAAGCTCAGCTTACAAAGACCGAGCAGAAAGTGCTCGACCGTGTAGCCGTGCTTACACACTTTGCCACCGTGCAAAAGTCCACGACGCGCATCGCACCTGTTCAAGATGATGAGCACGATATTCAAAGCGTGCTCATCCTTCGATGCGAGCTGTCTCGTGGAGCAGCTTATGCCGAGGTGGCAAGGCTCGTCCACAAATGCTTTCCCAATCCGACGGTGATTCTGTTTGGCGGCGAGGACGAGGCTTGTATTTCGTTGGCTACGACGCGCAAGAGCCTTGCCGAGCAGGGCGCCACGGTGATTGCCGACGTTGAATCGACAGGCGTGTTCGATCTTGATGACATGCGGTATGCACCGTTTTTGGACGCACTCGCGTTTGAGCGATTGCCACAGGAGAATCTTCTGGTCTATCTGCGCAGCATCGCCTGGGCAGTGCGACTTTCACGCGCGGTTTCGTCCCTAGGGTTCTTTCCAGCGTGTACGGAACGGGATTATGGGCGTCTGGAAGGATTGGTGGCGCGGAGAGATGCGCTCGCCTCGCAAGTTGAGGACACCAAGCGACGGCGCCGTGATCGGGAATTGACCCTGAACGAATCTGCGCGCCTGCGCATGGAACTCAAAAAGCTGGAAAAGGAGCTCGGTCAGACGACCGACGAGATAAAGGAGATCTGCAATGGCTGAGATCGAGAAGATGAACCTCGAGTCCGAAGACCTCGTGGAAGACTATCTGGCGCAGCTCAAAGAGTTGATGCCCGAGGTATTCACCGAGAGCGGTATCGACTTTGATAAGCTGCGCTTGGAGCTTGGTGACGAGGTCGACGAGGGCCAGGAGCGCTACGCCTTTACCTGGCCTGGCAAGATGGACGCCATTCGTCAGTCGCAGACGCCGAGCACTGCCACGTTGCGCCCTTGCGTTGAGAAGAGCCGTGGCCGCGATGGCGAGGACGGCAGCTTTGACTCCGACAACATCTATATCGAAGGCGATAATCTTGAGGTGCTGAAACTGCTGCAGAGCGGCTATCACGGCAAGGTCAAGATGATCTATATCGATCCCCCCTATAACACGGGCCACGACTTTGTCTACAAGGATAAGTTTGGCGACACCATCGAGAACTACAAGGAGCAGGCAGGGCTAGCCAACCAGTCCAACGCCGATACGAGCGGTCGTTACCATAGTGATTGGTGCTCGATGATGTATCCCAGGCTGAGACTCGCGAGGGAGCTTCTACGTAATGATGGAGTTATCTTTATCAGCATTGATAACCATGAAGAGAAAAATCTGCGTTTTCTTTGCGATGAAATATTTGGGGAAGATAACTATGTCGCATCTTTGCCGCGAGTGACGAAGAAGTCCGGTAAAGACCATAGCGCCACAATTGCACTTAACCATGATTGCGTCTTCGTTTATGCGCGAGATGCGTCTGCCTTGCAGCTAAATGGCTTTGAAGTTGAAGACGACTCTTATATCGCCGCTGACGATTATGTTGGGGAAAGAGGTCCGTACAAGCTGAACCAGACTCTCGACTACGATTCGCTTTGGTATAACCCCGCAATGGATTTCCCCATTGATGTTGATGGCGAAACGTATTACCCTGGCGGGACAAAACAGGGCCATGATGACCGGCATGAAGGAAAACATGCTCCTAAGGACTGGGTTTGGCGCTGGAGTCTTGCCAAGTTTAAATTCGGCTACGAACATGGTTTTGTTGAAATTAAAAAGGGTCGAGATAGGAAACGCATTTATACGAAGACCTATCGCAATGCAACAATAAACAAGGATTCAAAGGGCAACTATTTCGTCGATACTATCGATCGTTCGACAAAGATGAGCTCTCTTGAATTGGTGAACAATAGCTATTCGAATGACAATGCAAAAAAGGATCTTGACAAAATAAATCTCGGTTCCGCCTTTGATTTCCCGAAACCTGTCTCCCTTCTATCTAAGTGCTTAGAATTAGTCACACTAAATGAGGATGACATTGTCATGGATTTTTTCAGCGGTTCTGCCACGACTGCCGCTGCTGCAATGGGCTATGCCTTTAAAAACTCTGTTCAGCTTAGAGCAATACTCGTGCAGCTCCCTGAACCAAACGATGCATTTGGGTCTCTCTGTGAAATCGGCGAAGAGCGCATTCGTCGTGCAGGCGATAAGATCAAGGCCGAGATTGAAGACGCCAACGTTCAGCTTAAACTTGACGAGGATCCCAAGAAGCTGCCTGACATCGGTTTCCGCGTGTTTTCGCTTGACCATTCTGGCATCGATAAGCCCCAGCCCGGGCAGCTCGTCCTTGACGTTGTCAAGCCTGACCGCTCCGATATGGATATCGTCTTTGAGATGATGCTCAAATGGGGACTCGAGCTCACGCTTCCTGTCGAGAAGGAAGAAGTCGCCGGCTACCCCGTATATTCCGTCGCCTGCGGCGAGCTCGTGTGCTGTCTGGCGGATGGCCTGACCATGGAAGCGCTCGATGCTATCGCCGACATAGAGCCACGTCGTGTGCTTATGCGCGACTCGATCCTTACTGATACGCTCAAGCTTAATGCTGTCCAAGCGTTTAGGCGCGTGGAGGAGCGGGCTGGCTACGAGGTACAGCTGAGGACGGTGTAACGCATGGCTTTGGAAATTAAATATTCCGCTGATCAGGAGCACCAGACCGAGGCCATCGATGCTGTCTGTGACCTGTTTCGAGGCCAGGAATTCATGGATTCCGACTTTGTCGCAGAGATGGGCACCGGCCTCTATGAGGGTCAGGTCGTCCAGGTGGGCCATGCCAACGGGCTTCGTCTCTCTGCTTCTCAGCTGGAGCGCAACCTGCATTCGATCCAAGAAGGCAACGCACTTGCTCCATCGAGCGTTGCTACCGACGGGCATCTGCGCGATTTTACCGTCGAAATGGAAACCGGTACGGGCAAGACCTATGTCTATATTCGCACTATCTACGAGCTCAATCGTCGCTATGGGCTGACCAAGTTCATTATCGTGGTGCCAAGTGTCGCCATTCGCGAGGGCGTTAAGAAGAGCTTCGAGAGCACCAAGAAGCATTTCGACATACTCTATGACAAGACGCCGCTCGACTGCTTCGTCTATGACTCCAAAGACATGGGGCCTGTGGGCAGCTTTGCCACCTCGAGCTCCATCCAAGTGATGATCATTAATATCGGTGCCTTCGACAAAGATAACGACTTCGATGGCGATGAGATCGCCGGGCCCACCGGTGGTCGGGATAAGCGTAACCTGTTCCACCGTCCGAGCGAAAGACTCATTGGCGGTCAAAGCCCGCGCGAGCTCGTAAGCTCATGCAATCCTATCGTCATCATTGATGAGCCGCAGAGCGTTGACTCTACTGCTAAACGCAAAAAGGCTATTCGAAGCTTGAATCCGCTGTTTGTGCTGCGTTACTCGGCAACCCACAAAGAGGCGTACAACAAAGTTTATCGCTTAACACCTGTCGATGCCTTCCAACGTGGATTGGTCAAGGGTATCACCGTCGATTCTGTGCTTTCGCAGGAGGACCTGAACGGCTCGTACGTGCGGCTTGAGTCTACAAAGATCGCCTCTCCCATTACGGCTAAGCTGACAATCGATGTGCGCCAGAAGGATGGTTCTCAGAAGCGCAAAAAGGTAAACGTCAAGACGGGTGACAACCTGTTTAACAAGAGCGGCGAGAATGCCGACTATGAGGCCGGCTGGATTGTGAACAACATCTCCGTCGCTGCTGGCGACGAATGGGTCGAGTTCCAGAACGGCGAACACATCGAGCTTGGTCAGGCTGTTGGTGATGTTGCGGCGGAAGCTATCAAGCGCGCGCAAATCAAGAGCACCATCGAGGACCATCTGCAGCGTCAGCTCGAGCTTGCCCCGCGCGGCATCAAGGTACTTTCGCTGTTCTTTATCGACAAGGTTGAGAAGTACCGCCTGTATGATCCGGTGCGAAACGGCGAGTATGCGCAGATGTTCGAGGAGGAATATGCCGCAGCGGTGAATTCGCCCAAGTGGCGCAAGCGCTATGCCGAAGCTGGCGTGAAATTGGATACGGATGCTACTGCGGTACATTCGGGCTATTTCTCGCAGGACGGCAAGGGGCATCTTAAGAATACGTCCGATGCAGCGTCCTCAGCTGCTGACATCTCGACCTTCGAGACCATCATGCGTGATAAGGAGACGCTACTTTCCTTCCCTGCGGACGGCGATGACGACGAGACGCGTGCAAAGAAACGCATCCAGTTTATCTGGAGCCACTCCGCCCTTAAGGAGGGCTGGGATAACCCCAACGTGTTCCAGATCTGCACGCTGGTGGAAACCAAGGACAAACTGACCAAACGCCAAAAGATCGGTCGTGGTCTGCGCCTGTGTGTGGACCAGGACGGCGAGCGCTGCTATGACGAGGGCGTGAACGTGTTAACCGTCATCGCAAACGAGAGCTATGATTCGTTTGCCAATGGCTTGCAATCTGAGTTTGAAGAGGATGGCTACAAGTTTGGCATTCTCACCGCTGAGTCTTTCTCGAATGTCGTGGTGGAACGCGAGGACGGAACCGAGGAGCTCTTGGGCTTCCAGAAGTCTAAGGCCGTCTTCGACTCGTTTAAGGACCAGGGGCTCATCGATGATAAGGGCAAGATTACACCCGAGCTCAAGCAGGCGGCCGAGCAGGGTAGTGTCCCTGTTCCCGATGGTCTGGAAAACGTTAAGACCGAGGTGGAGCGCATTATCCTCAAGAAGGCTCAGAAGCTGCAGATTCGCGACAAGGCCAAGGAGGTTGAGGTTAAGCTCTGCAAGGATGTGACTGCCGACCCTGCTTTCCAGGAGCTTTGGGAGCGCATTCGCAAACGCACGCGCTTTGAGGTCGATGTGGACTCCGACAAGCTGGTCGAGGACGCGTGCGAGGAGATTGCCAAGATGCCTGAAGTGAAGGCGCCTGAAATCCTGAGCACGCGTGCGGATCTGACCGTAGACACAGCTGGAGTGAATGCCGAGGCGCGCTCGACCGCGCTCGTGCGAACGGCAGGTCGCGCAGTGTATGACTTGCCCGATCCAATCGCGGAGCTGCAGGATGCCGTCGGTCTTACCCGTGCTACCATCAAGTGCATTCTTGAGGGCTGTGGTCGCTATGACGAGTTTGCTCTCAATCCTGCGCTGTTCCTAGCCCAGGTGGCTTCTAAGGTGAACAAGGTTAAGGCCGTGGCAATTGCCAAGGGCATTAAGTACACCAAGCTGCCCGAGGAAGATTGGTACACGATGAAAGATTTGGACCCTGGCGATCTTAAGGCCTATGTTGGCCAGAACGCTTGGGAGTCCGCGCACCACAAGAGTCTATACAACTACGTTGTCTACGACTCGTCGTCGGTTGAGAAGCCGTTTGCCGTTGAGCTTGATCAGGCCGAGGAGATCAAGGTGTTTGCCAAGCTGCCGAGCAGCTTTAAGATCGACACGCCGTTAGGAGCCTACAACCCCGATTGGGCTTACGTGCAAGAGATCGAGGGCGAGCATCGCGTGTATTTTGTTACCGAGACTAAGGGCGGCGGAAACAACGATATCCATACGCGCCCGACCGAGCAAGGCAAAATCGATTGTGCCGAGAAGCACTTCGAAGCCATTTGGGAACCTGACTTCTTCTACAACGTAAAGACGACATATCGCTCGTAAGTATTGAGGGGGCGCTGAAGAACCATCTTTAGTGCCCCCTCTTATTGGGTATTCGATTGCTGCCTTAATCTCCAGCTTGTTTCTTAGCCACCTGGATGCGGGGTAGGGAGTCGAGTGGGCGCGTTTAGTGCTTTGCAGACTTAACGGTACGCGAGTTCGCCTGCACCATCGCAATCCCACGCGAAGCACTCAGCAGCTCGTACTCTCTTTGACTCCACTGGCGCAGCTCGGCAGCCTCGACGGCGTCGCGGCACAGGTCCAGGAATGCCTCGGCTCCCTCGCAGAAGCACTCACGTGCAAAGGTGCCCGAGCCGCTTGCGATGCAAGCGCTGTCGGCGAAGAGCTATCGGCTAGACGATTCGCGCGGACAGCGGCTAAAGCGGGCGCGTGATAAATCGATAATTGATGAGAACGAACACATGTTCGTTTATATGGTAAGATATATGCCAGCGGGAGCGATTTCATTCGATATCGTTCTTGCCGGTACTTTTTACTTCCGCATGCTGTCGGCGCGGGCTTCGAATTCAGAGAGGGCGATTGCGATGCTATACGAATTTAAATAGATCTCTAATGCTTAATTAAGACCATGTCTATGTCAAAAGACATACAAAAGTGTTAGTCTTTTGACATGAAACACTTTGATGAAATATTCGAACTGGCGGCAGATGGCTACGGCATCGTGACTGCTGCGCAGGCACGCGAGATTGGCGTAACCACCGGAGAACTGAGCCGATGGTGTGCCACTGGGAAATTGATGCGCCGAGGACATGGGGTGTACAAGCTCACCCAATGGGTTCCGACGCCCCATGACGTCTTTGCGGAGGCAGTGGCTCTTGTTGGTGACGAGGGTTTCCTGTGGGGCGAATCAGTGCTGTCTATGCACGCACTTGCACTTGTTGATCCTCGTGCCGTGACCGTGGCAACACCAAAGCGTATTCGCCGCAAACTGCCGGCTTGGGTAAAAACAGTGTGCGCTCCAGAGAATGCGAAAACGACGTTCTATGAAGGAATCCCTTCTCAATGCGTTGCCGATGCGATTGAGGCTTGTAAGGGGTCCGTTATGACCGAACGCCTCATCGAGGCAACCAAGCACGCTCAAGCCGAGGGCCTTATTACCTCCAATGAGCATGAGAGACTGATGAAGGAGCTGTCGTGAAGGAAGTCAAGAAGCCAACCAGCAGACGTAATCTTGACATAGCGATAGACCGACTCTGCACTGATTTGGGCGAAGAACCGGGCCGCGTTAAAAGGCTCATTGCGGCCGTTGTTGTTGGGCAAATGCTACCCGATGGAGCCGCAAAGGGTGGAAATGCCCTGAAGATTCGCTTTGGGAAGGATGCCACGCGGTTCTCGCGCGACCTCGATACCGCCAGGGCATCCTCACTGAACGATTACATGACGAAGCTTGAAGATTCGCTCACTATGGGCTGGAACGGATTCTCGGGTGCCATTGTTCCGAGGGAGCCCGCATCTCCGAAGGGAATTCCAACTGCTTATGTCATGCGTCCGTTCGAAATCAAGATTGCCTACAATGGTAAATCGTGGATGACGCTGCCGCTTGAGGTCGGTCATAACGAAATCGGCGACGCCGACGATCCCGATATGGTTTCCTCGCCTGAAGCTGCGGCAATATTGAAAGGTCTCGGGTTTCCCGAACCGGGGCCGGTTCCGTGCATGAGGCTCGAGCATCAGATTGCCCAGAAACTTCATGCTGCGAGCAGCCCCGGCAGCGAGCGCGCCCATGATCTGATAGATCTCCAGATTGCAATTTCCAACGGGGAAATTGATTACCTAAAAACTCGAGAGGTCTGTATCAGACTCTTTGCGTATCGTGCGGAGCAGGAGTGGCCTCCAATGATCTCGAGGGGAGTGGGCTGGGACTCACTGTATTTCTCCCAGGCGGAAGGACTTAACGTTTTGCCGACTGTCGATGATGCCGTGGCATGGGCGAACGACTTGATTGCAAAAATCGATTCTGCTCGTTAGTGACACTGCTGAGATCTCTCGCTTACGCCATAGCAACCCCACGCGCAGCACTCAGCAGCTCGTACTCCCTTTGACTCCAATGGCGCAGCTCGGCAGCCTCGACGGCGTCGTGGCACAGATCCAAAAACACCTCGGCGCCCTCGCAGAAGCACTCGCGGGCAAAGGCGCCGGATCCGTCCGCAACGCACACGCTGTCGGCGAAGAGCATCCATCTGGACGGCTCACGAGGGTCATCTCCGAGCAGCTTGATCTGCAGCACGTGCGGGTCGCCGGCGTCGCAGAGCTCTTTCTCGAGCACCTGCACCGTAAAGCGCATCTGGTGGGAGAGACTACTCTTGATCATGGCCGAGGCGTAGCCATTCGGCTTGTCCAGAAGATGCATGGGTTTTGGCTGTGCGTCCAAGTTGTGGAAGTTACGCTCACTGCGCACGGAGAAATTGTCCATACGGACTCCTTTCATCGATATTGGCAGGGCCACCGTGCCTCTTGGCCGGTTGGCGTCGGGATCGTGGAGCCAACTCTCTACCCCGACTCTGGATAAAACGCGCCCGCTCCTTGCGGGCACGATGGGGTCTATCAACGTGTACGGACAGAAATCAAGCGCCATCCGCGAAATGACGCGCGGATGGCGTTGGTTTCCCAAGTGATTATTCGGCTTCCATCCGGAAAAGTGTCGAAATCAGCCGTGTAAAAGTACGGAAAAGTGTCGAGATAGGCACCTTAAAACTTCGGAAAAGTGTGGCTGGATGACAAAACAGCACTTAGAAGCCGGCGCTGGATGCGGGATCCTGCGGCCGCCTTCAGCTCCCGCTACTCATCGTCTCCGTCGTTGGGGTCGCCCTTGAGGGTGTTGATGTCCAGGTACTGGTTATCGTCCTCTTTTTGCTGGGTCTCCGACTCCGCTTGGGTGGGGCCGCGGAACAGCTGGAATCCCTCAAACGCAATGACGCCGAACAGGGCAATGACAATGGCGAGAAAGGCAATCTTGACTGCCTGCGGAAATTCCGAGAAACGTAGTGCCTTTTCCTCGGCGTAATAATCGGCGAAGCGTTCTTCGCCCGTGCTTTTGGTGTACGCCGGTGCGGACGCGGCCTCCGGGTCATATTCCGGTGCACGCGTGGTAGCGTACGGATCGTTGAGATAATCGCTCGGTGCGGTGCCATAATCCTCGGTCTCGATGCGACTGGTGCCAGCATAGCCATCGGAATAATCGGAATATGCCGCACCGCCCTCATAGTCCGCGGCGCTCGTGTTGGCGGCAAAAAGCGGATTAACTGGAACGTCGAGCGCCGGCATGCCGGTAGAGGTCTCATCCAGATCGGCTGCAGCCCAGGAATCGTAGGCAACCTGATGGGCAACGGGCTCATCGAGCCTTGCGACCGGAGGCTTGCGTGCCGCAGGAACAGGCAACTGCTGGGCGCTGTACATAACGGTGCTGTCGGCCGATTTGCCCTGCGTCGCTGCAGCGAGAAATGCCGCCGTCTCGGACGGGTCGCTTGCGGGGCGGGGAGCGGGCGTGGACGCCGAAGTGGGTGCGGGCGTAGGCGCGGGCGTCGAAACAGGCGACTGCGCAGGAGTCGGCGCAGATGCGGGCTTAGGCGCAAGTGTGGGATCGGGGCTTGACGGGCGAGCCCCGCCGCCCATGAGTTCGTCGGCGGTCCACGGGCGATCATCCATCACGTCGTCAAGGCTCAGCGAAAACAGGTCGTCTTCACTCTCATCGAACATGCGGTGCACATGTCCACCAATTGCCGGAATCAATCCGCGACCGGTGCATGATGCCTTGCTCAACGCCATTCTGTTCCATCCTTTCGAAATACTAATGACATCGATTATATGGAACTTCCCAAGCTGCTCGGTCTTGGATTCGTGCTTTCCAGAACTCGCGCCCAAAAGGGGAGGGGCAATCCAGGCGAGTGCCTACTTGTCGCCGGCCGCCGCCTTGGCCTCATTGAGGTAGCTATAGAAGCTGTACTTGGAGATGCCAAAGAACTCGCAGGCGCGCTCGCTCGACTTGGAAATGAGAAAGGCGCCGCGACGGTCGAGGTAGCCAATGGCACGAATGCGCTCGTCTTTGGTCATGAGTGCCGCGGGCTTGCCCACAAACTGCTCGCACTCGTGCAGCAGGTCCTCGAGCAGGTCGCCGATGTTCTTGGTAATGGGCTCGGGCTCGGTGTAGCCCGTGCCGCCGGTGCCGGTAAAGGCGTCGAGCGAACGCTCAAAAGCCTTCATAAGCGTAATGTCAAAGTTGATGCCCAAAATGCCGACGGGCTTGCCCTCGTCGTTGCGGATAAAGATGGTCGAGGACTTGAGCAGCTTGCCGTCGGCGGTTTTGGTGAGGTATGGCTCGCGGTCGTGCACGTCGGTGGTGTCGTCGTGCATGGACTCAAACACAATATGGCTGGGGCCGTCACCCAGTTTGCGCCCGCTGACGTGGCCGTTTTCGATCACCACGATGGAGTGGTCCACGTCCTCGGTTTCCAGGTCGTGGACGACGACTTCGCAGTTGGGGCCAAATTGGAGCGCCAGGCCGTGTGCAAGGCGCTTATAAAACTCAATCTGTGACGGGGTCATGGGTGCCTTCCTAAAAATTAGTTTGGGCTCACTGTGCCATAAACCACACTTGACCGCAAACAAATCCATCAACAAGGCAATTCATGACCGTTCGTCGGCGAAAAGGTACCGATTGCGGCAACAAACAATTTGTTAGGTTTGCCAATCAAAAAGTGTGATAGAACAGTGCTAACAAACTTTTTGTTTGGCATCCACATAAAAGTTCAGTCGCATGAATGGGAATGGGCTGAAACGCGTATGCGGAGGCCGGCAAGAGAGGACTTAAGGAGTTCACCGTATGGCCGATAAGATCCAGTGGGCGGGCAACACGATGCCCAAGAGCGATGACAAGCACTTGGGAATCATGAGTCTCGACCACGTGAAGAAGGCCCGTGCCTTCCACCAGTCGTTCCCTCAATATACCGTCACTCCGCTTGCCCGTCTGGACGGTCAGGCTGCGCGCCTGGGCCTGTCCAACCTGTGCGTTAAGGACGAGAGCTATCGCTTTGGCCTCAACGCCTTTAAGGTCCTGGGCGGCTCGTTTGCCATGGCCAACTATATTGCCGACGAGACCGGCAAGGACGTTGCCGACTGCACCTTCGATTACCTGACCTCCGACCAGCTTGCCAAGGACTTTGGCCAGGCTACCTTCTTTACCGCCACCGACGGCAACCATGGCCGCGGCGTGGCATGGGCTGCCAACAAGCTGGGCCAGAAGGCCGTCGTGCACATGCCCAAGGGTTCCACCAAGCCCCGCTTCGATAACATCGCCGCCGAGGGCGCCACGGTGACCATCGAAGAGGTCAACTACGACGAGTGCGTGCGCATGGCCGCCGCCGAGGCCGACGCCTGCGAGCGCGGCGTCATCGTTCAGGACACCGCCTGGGAGGGCTACGAGAAGATCCCGTCCTGGATCATGGAGGGCTACGGCACCATGGCTTCCGAGGCTGCCGAGCAGCTGCGCGAGATGGCCATCAACCGCCCGACGCACGTGTTTGTCCAGGCTGGCGTGGGTTCGCTCGCGGGCGCCGTGGTGGGCTACTTCACCAACCTGTATCCCGATAACCCGCCTACCTTTGTCGTGGTTGAGTGCGCTCCTGCCGCCTGCCTGTACAAGGGCGCTGCCGCCGGCGACGGCGATCCGCGCATCGTGGACGGTGACATGCCCTCCATCATGGCCGGCCTGTGCTGCGGCGAGCCCAACATTCTGGGCTGGGATATCCTGCGCAACCACACCACCGCCTTCGTGTCCTGCCCCGACTGGGTCACCGCTCGCGGCATGCGCACCCTGGGCGCTCCCGAGAAGGGCGACCCGCGCGTCATTTCCGGCGAGTCCGGCGCTGTGACCACCGGCCTGGTCGAGACCCTCATGCTCGATCCCGAGTACGCCGAGCTCAAGGAGCTCATCGGCCTGGACAAGACGAGCTCCGTGCTCTGCTTCTCCACCGAGGGCGACACCGATCCGGATCAGTACCGTCGCATCGTCTGGGAGGGCGAGTACCCCACCTGCTAGCAGACTGACCTGTCCGGAGGCAGCCGGAGGACTTTACTCCCTGCTCGGACAGTCCTGCTCGCACGGAGAGCACATTAAGTGCTCTCCGGCTCGTGCGGAACTCGCGACGGAGCAAAGTCCTCCGTCCGCCTCCTATGGTTACTTGCTTGTGGGGTGCTCCACCTCACGCTGCTTGGCACAAGTGATCTATCTGAAATATCTACCTGTAGGTAAACCCTTGTAGAAAGGTTAACTGTTATGACTAAGGAACTCGATTTCGAGGCAATTAAAAACGCTGCTGAGTCCCATCGTGCTGATATGACTCGCTTCCTGCGTGCCATGATCTCTCACCCCTCTGAGTCCTGCGAGGAGGGTGAGGTCGTCGCTTGCATTAAGGCCGAGATGGAGAGCCTTGGCTATGACGAGGTCAAGGTCGACGGCCTGGGTAACGTCATGGGCTTTATGGGCGAGGGCGACAAGATCATCGCCATCGACTCCCACATCGACACCGTCGGCATCGGCAACATCGAGAACTGGGACGCCGATCCCTATGAGGGCTACGAGACCGACGAGATCATCTACGGCCGCGGCGGCTCCGACCAGGAGGGCGGCATGGCTTCTGCTACCTACGCTGCCAAGATGATGAAGGACATGGGCCTCATCCCCGAGGGCTACAAGATCATGGTCGTCGGCACCGTCCAGGAAGAGGACTGCGACGGCATGTGCTGGCAGTACATCTACAACAAGGACGGCATTAAGCCCGAGTTCGTCATTTCCACCGAGCCCACCGACGGCGGCATCTACCGCGGTCACCGCGGCCGCATGGAGATCCGCGTCGACGTTCACGGCACCTCCTGCCACGGCTCCGCTCCCGACCGCGGCGACAACGCCATCTACAAGATGGCCGACATCATCGCCGACGTCCGCGCCCTCAACAACAACGGCTGCGACGAGTCGACCGACATCAAGGGTCTCGTCAAGATGCTCGACCCCAAGTACAATCCCGAGCACTTCGAGGATGCCCGCTTCCTGGGCCGCGGCACCTGCACCGTCAGCCAGATCTTCTACACCAGCCCCAGCCGTTGCGCCGTGGCCGACTCCTGCGCCATCTCCATCGACCGTCGCATGACCGCCGGCGAGACCTGGGAGTCCTGCCTGGACGAGATCCGCAACCTGCCGGCCGCCAAGAAGTACGGCGACGACGTGAAGGTCTCCATGTACATGTACGACCGTCCGTCCTGGACCGGCGAGGTCTACGAGACCGAGGCTTACTTCCCCACGTGGATCAACAAGGAGACCGCTCCGCACGTCAAGGCCCTCGTCGACGCCCACAAGGCCATGTTCGGTGACGAGCGCATCGGCTGCGAGCCCAGCATGGACAAGCGCACCGGTCGTCCGCTGTGCGACAAGTGGACCTTCTCCACGAACTGCGTCTCCATCCAGGGCCGTTACGGCATCCCCTGCGTGGGCTTTGGCCCGGGTGCCGAGTCTCAGGCTCACGCCCCCAACGAGGTCACCTACAAGGACGACCTGGTCACCGCTGCCGCCATGTATGTGGCTGCCCTGAACCTCTACGATCCGAGCCAGGCCGATGGCGACGCGACCGTGTTCCGTGCCGGTCTGACCAACAACAAGATCGATTAGTCCCATTCCTCGATTTTGTTGAGCCGGGGGACGCTCGTGTCCCCGGCACCCCCTGTTGACTTGGGGCCCGCGGTCGTTATCTCCCATGCTTCCTCAACGGTGGCGGGTCCTCGTCATGGTGCTCTGCATGTTCTAGCCACACGCGCATGCCGGAGCACATCTACTCATTGCGATCGTTTCATCTTTAGAAAGGACATTTCCATGGACGCTAAGTTTACCGAGCTCGTCGAGCAGCTGAACGGCCTCGATTTTAAGGGTATGTACGGTAGCGACTTCCTGCACACTTGGGACAAGACCACCGACGAGCTCAAGGCGCTCTACATCGTCGCCGACGCCCTGCGCGAGCTGCGCGAGAACAACGTCTCGTCCAAGATCTTCGACTCGGGCCTGGCAGTCTCCCTGTTCCGCGACAACTCCACCCGTACGCGCTTCTCTTTCTCTAAGGCCGCCAACCTGCTCGGCCTTGAGCTGCAGGACCTGGACGAGAAGAAGTCCCAGATCGCCCACGGCGAGACCGTCCGCGAGACCGCTACCATGATCTCCTTCATGGCCGACGTCATCGGCATCCGCGATGACATGTACATCGGCAAGGGCGATGCCTACATGGCCGAGGTCTCCGAGTCCGTGCAGCAGGCCTACGAGGACGGCGTTCTGGATCACCGTCCCACGCTTATTTCCCTGCAGTCCGACTCCGATCACCCCACGCAGTCCTCTGCCGACATGCTCTACCTCATCAACGAGTTTGGCGGCCTCGAGAACCTCAAGGGCAAGAAGGTTGCCGTCACCTGGGCCTATTCGCCCTCTTACGGCAAGCCGCTGTCCTGCCCGCAGTCGCTGATCAGCCTGCTGCCCCGCTTTGGCATGGACGTCACCCTGGCCCACCCCGAGGGCTACGACCTCATGCCCGAGGTCGTCGAGCGCGCCAAGGGCTATGCCGCCGAGTCCGGCACCACCTTTAAGCAGGTCAACACCATGGCCGAGGCCTTCGAGGGCGCCGACATCGTGATCCCCAAGAGCTGGGCTCCGTTTGCCGCCATGGAGAAGCGTACCAACCTGTACGCCGAGGGCGACGACGCCGGCATCGCTGCGCTCGAGAAGGAGCTGCTCGCCCAGAACGCCACCCATCAGGACTGGTGCTCTACGACCGAGCTCATGGAGAAGACTGCCAACGGCCAGGACACCATCTTTATGCACCCGCTGCCCGCCGACATCTCCGGTGTCTCCTGCGAGCACGGCGAGGTTAACGCCGACGTCTTCGACATGCACCGCGTGGGCATGTACAAGGAGGCCAGCTACAAGCCGTACGCCATCGCTGCCATGATGTTCCTGCAGAAGGTTGCCGATCCCGCCGCTACCCTCAAGGCCCTCGACGAGCGCAACACCGCTCGTTGGCTCCAGGCCTAAAGCCGGGTTGAGGTAAGCCATGTAAAGGGGGCGCTCTGCCAATCGGCGGGGTGCCCCTTTTTTGCATCGCGGGCGTGCGGGATAAGTGCTTTCGATGTGGATGCCCGCGGCGCGAGTTATGGGTACGATGGTTTCAGGGGAGGTATCACCATGAAACTTGGATGCGTCATTATGGCCTCGGGCGAGGGCAAGCGGTTTGGCTCTAACAAGATGCTTGCCGATATCTATGGCGAGCCGCTGATTGCCCGGACCATCGATTCGGTTCCCCGGGGCTTTGACGTTGTGGTCTCGACGCGTTGGCCCGAGGTCGCCCAGATTTGCGAGGACAAGCATTGCCCGTGCGTGCTGCACGATGGCGAGCTGCGCAGCGAAAGCGTCCGTGCGGGCCTTTCGTGGGGAGTCGAACGCAACTGGAAAGGTTGCCTCTTTTTGCCGGGCGACCAGCCGCTTGTGAGCGCGGATTCTTTTGATGCCATGGTTCACGCGTTTGACGAGCGTGGCCGCAAACATCCGGTGCGCTTGGCGTGCAGCGGTGAGCCTTCGAGTCCGGTGCTCTTTCCGGCGGAACTGTTCGATGCACTTATGTGTCTTGAGGGCAAGGACGGCGGCGGTTCGATTCTCAAAGGTCGCGTCGACGTCACGCTGGTCGAAGCGCGTGCCTACGAGCTGTGGGATGTCGATACCGCCAAGGGACAGCGACGCATAGCGGAGCATATTGCCGCCTGCTCGTATTTTGATCGCGTGGCCAACTGTATGAATCGATAAGGAGCAACATGATCATCATCAAAAACGGCGCGCTCGTGACGCCCCAGGGGCTTCGCCGCGCCGATCTTGCCATGGAGGGCGATAAGATCGTGCGGATTGCCGCGGCGATTGAGCCGGGCGCCGACGATACCGTCGAGGACGCCGCGGGCTGCTGGGTGTTTCCCGGCTTTATCGACGGCCACACGCACATGCAGTGCTGGACCGGCATGGATTGGACAGCCGATAGCTTTGAAACCGGCACGCGTGCGGCTGCCTGCGGCGGTACGACGACCATCGTGGACTACGCGACGGCCGACCGCGGCGTGACCATGCCCGATGCCTTGGCCGAGTGGCATCGCCGTGCCGACGGAACCTGCACGGCCAACTACGCCTTTCATATGGCACTCGCCGAGTGGAATGAACGCAACCGCGCCGATCTTTCGGCTATGCGCGAGGCGGGCGTATCGTCGTTTAAGACCTACTTTGCCTACGATCATTTGCGCCTGGACGATGCCGAGACGCTCGAGGTGCTCGAGGAGCTCAAGCGTATTGGCGGCATACTGTGCGTGCATTGCGAGAACGGTACGCTGGTGAATGAGCTGCAGAAGCGCGTGTACGAGCAGGGGATTCATGGGCCCGAGGGGCATGCGCTCAGCCGCCCGGACGTGTGTGAGGCCGAAGCCGTGAGCCGCCTGCTGTATCTGGCGCACCTGGCCGGCGACGCCCCAGTCAACGTGGTGCACCTTTCGACCAAGTTGGGGCTCGAGGCCATTCGTGCGGCCAAGGCGCGCGGGCAGAAGAATATCTATGTCGAGACCTGCCCTCAGTATCTGATGCTCGACGACACCTGCTATCTGGAGCAGGGCGAGGACGGCTTTGCGGGCGCCAAGTACGTGATGAGCCCGCCGCTGCGCCATGCCGGCGACCGTGCCGCGCTGCGCGAGGCGCTTGTGGCCGGCGAGATCGATACGATTGCGACCGATCATTGCAGCTTTAACCTGCACGGGCAAAAGGACCGCGGGCGCGACGATTTCCGCGCGATTCCCAACGGCGGGCCCGGCGTGGAGCATCGTCCCGTCGCGATTGCCACGAGCTTTGAGGGACAGCTGGGACCCGAGGACCTCTGCCGCTTGATGAGCGAGAACCCGGCGCGCGTGTTTGGCATGTACCCGCGCAAGGGCTGTCTTGCCGAGGGTGCCGATGCCGACGTGTGCGTGTGGGATCCTTGCGCGCGTTGGACGATCAGCGCCGCGACACAGCATCAGGCCGTGGACTACACGCCGCTCGAGGGCTTTGAGGCACATGGCCGCGCCAAGGCCGTGTTTGTGAACGGCGTGCTGGCGGCACGCGACGGCGAGCCCACCGGAGCCCAGCCCGGCCGCTACGTCCCCCGCTAGCAGCAAAGATGCCGTGTCCCCTCCTCAGTTGCGGTGAAATACGGACTGT
>DBGFJU010000061.1:0-8358 GCA_048529485.1 Collinsella aerofaciens
ATCGGCGGTGAGGACGGGAAGGAGGAGGGCGCCTAGGCGCCGAAAGCGGCACATCCGCGTTGGCGAATCCGGCGTATCCGCGTTGGCGCGATTGGCGAAAATGCGTTGGTGGAAATGGTGAAAATTATATTGACGCTAACAAACGGCTGCGGGCACCGGCAGATAGCCATGTGCCTGCGCGCCGAGCTGGGCGCGGTCGTGGCCGACAAGACCGTGCTCAAGATGATGCGCGAGATGGGCATCCGGTGCGGGATACGCCGCCGGGGCTCCCGCCGCCGGTACAGCTCCTACAGGGGGCTCGTGGGGAGCACGTTCGAGAACGTCATCGCGAGGGACTTCGGCGCCGACGGGCCGTGGCAGAAGCTCGGCACCGACGTCACCGAGTTCAAGGTCGCCGGCGCCAAGGCCTACTGGGCCCCGGTGCTCGACTTCTGCACGAAGGAGATCGTGGCGAGCGACATATCGACCTCGCCGGACCTCGCCCAGCAGCACAGGATGCTCGACCGGCTCCTCGAGGCCCTGCCAGACGGGGCGGCGCCGACCATGCACTCGGACATGGGCTGGCAGTACCAGCACGAGTCCTACGCCTCCAGGCTGGAGGGGGCGGGCATCACCCAAAGCATGTCACGCAAGGGGAACTGCATCGACAACGCCGCCACCGAGCAGCTCTTCGGCCACGTGAAGGACGAGTTCTACCGCGGCAGGGAGTGGGGCAGCTTCGGGGACTTCAAGCGCGACCTGGAGGAGTACATAGCCCATTGGAACACGCGGCGCAGGCAGGTAAGATTGAAGGGCCTGACGCCGGAGGAGTTCCGGAACCAGGCCCTTGCGGCGTAGTCGCTATTTATTCAGTCCAAGTTTCGGGGCGCAGTTCACTGTCCCCATTGTGGTGGCTTGCAGGCGAGTTAACTTGTTCGACTATCGTACGCCAGCCATGTCCGAGCCTAGAGCGTGGCAAGGCGCTTGGACTCGTGCGCGGCGAGCGCAATGGAGATGATGCCAGTAATGGCATCGGCCACCACCAGGGCGATCCACACGCCCTCGACACCCATCATGTTGCCGAGGAGGTACATAAGCGGCACCGAGCAGATCACATAGCGAAGCAGGCCCGTAAACGTGGCGACACCCACCTTCTCGACCGCCTGGAAATACATCGACATGGTCATGGCAAGATAGCCCAGGGCAACAGCCAGGATGACAGTACGCGTGGCGTTGGCGGCAACCTCAACGAGCGCAGGATCGCTGCCGGCAAAGAAGGCGCACACCGGGGTGGCGGCAAGCCAGAGCGCGACGGTGACCAGCGCCAGCGTCACAACCTGGTACTTAAGCGTGCAGGAGAGCGTCTCCTTAAGGCGTGCCCAAGCCTTTGCGCCGGCGTTGAAGGCAGCGATGGGCTGCAGACCGTAGGAGAAGCACTGGGCAACCATCATGGTAATGTAGAGGATGTAGCCGTTGATCACGCCAAAGGCTGCGATGCAGAGCGAGCCCATGTCGCCGCCGAGCGAACCCAAAAGCGAGTTGGCAACGGTATTAAAGATAAAGGTCGCACCCTGGACCAGGAAGAACGGGAAGCCGATCTTGAAGATCTGGCCGCAGATGGCGAGGTCGAGCTTAAGGTCGGCCAGGCTAATCTGGAGCTGGGACTTTTTGCCCCCGATGAACCAGAAGATACCGATGGCCCAGATACCGATGGAAAGCCCGTAGTACACGCCGGCGCCCATAACGCCAAACTTGAGCACAAACGTGGAAAGCGCGAGCCAACAGATGGCGACGATGGCCGAAACGGTCATGAGGTTGGCCTGGATCTGAACCTTCTCGTCCACACGCATCACAGCGGTGATCATCTGGCCAATGACCGTGAGCGGCAGCAGCACGGCGAAGGTGCGCACGCCGGCAACGGTATCGGCCATGATGTCGGGCGTGGCGCCAAAGAATGTGCAGATGGGCTCGGTAAACACTGCCATCACCACAGCAAGCAGCACACTCACGATCGTGGTGAGCCAAAAGCCCTGGCTAAAAGCCTTGCTTGCGCCCTTGATGTCGCCGGCACCCAAAAGGTTGCCCACCACGGCGGGCACGCCGGTGCCAAACAGGTTGCCAAAGGCCAGGTTGATGTACTCGACCGACATAATGATCGAGACACATGCCAGGCCGTGGGCACCTAGGCCCCAACCCATCACGAGGCCCTCAAGGACCACCATGATGATCTGGGCGAGCATGCCCTGGCCGGTGACGATGGTGTACTTACGCACCAGACCGGGAATCGGTTGGGAGGCGAGCTCGCGCTCCTCCTCCACGGCAGCGGTTACTTCTTCTGCCATTGTTCTCCCCTTTCCTTGAGAGAGTAGTGCTGAATGGATGTCAGGCGGCTGACAACTGGCACCAAGCCGCCCAATCAAACGATGGCGCTATGCCTCAAAGACCACCTTGCCGGCGATCATCGTGAGGGCTGCGGTAGCCTCGAGCACCTCGGCCGGCTCGCAATCAAAGAGATTGCGGTCGAGCACGCAGATATCTGCCTGTTTGCCGCACGCGAGCGTGCCGATGCGGTCCTCGGCATGCATGGCGTAGGCGCTGCCATAGGTGTAGGCGCGCAGAGCCTCGGCCATGGTAATGCGCTCCTGGGGGAACCAGCCCTCAGGGTTGGAACCGTCCTCGAGCATGCGGAAGACCGCGCCGTACACCTCCTCCATGGGCTCCAAGCCCACAACGGGGAAGTCACTGCCCAGGTGCACCACGGCTCCGCTGGCAAGCAGGCTATGCAGGGGCCACGAAAGCGCGGCACGCTCGGGACCCACGGCTTCGTCCTTGGCAAGGTCAGCCATATCGAGCAGCATGTGCCACGGCTGCATGCCGGGGCAGACGCCGAGCTCGGCATAACGCGGCATATCCTCGGGTTGAACCGTCTCGTTGTGCTCCATGGAGTGGCGACAATCCCGCTTGCCATGCAAGCGCTCGCCCTCCTCAAAGCAATCGAGCACAAAACGCACCGAGCGATCGCCGATTGCATGGATGCGCGTGTCAACGCCCCATTCCTGCGCCCTCAGGATGGCAGCACGGATGCGCTCCGGCTCCTCCGCGGGCTCACCACAGGTGTCGGGTGCGTTGCTATAGGGTTCAAGCATCCAGGCGGTATGGTCGGAGCACACACCATCAAGGAACTGCTTAAAGCCGTGCCACTCCACCTGCGTACCCGGGAAGGCGTATTTCTCCTTGATCTGCTCGAGCGTCAAGGACTCGTTTTCGAACAGGTCGGTGTACAGGAACACGCGCAGCGGCAAGTCGCCCTTGGCATTAAGACCTGCCAACACCGCATACGGGTTTTCCATGCTCACAAACGTAGGATTGACCATGCCGACCGTAGTGATTCCCAGGGCATTGGCGCGCCGGGCGATTTTTGCAAACGACGCGTCAACAACCTCGGGCGCTGGGTCGTAGACCTCGTCCATAAAGAAGGCGCCGGCGTTGTTGGAAAACACGCCCGTCAGATTGCCGTCGGCATCCTTAAGGATCTTGCCGCCTGCGGGATCGGGCGTCTGCGAAGTTACTCCCACCTTGTTGATGGCGCAGGTATTGGCACTAAAGGTATGCAAGTCAACCTGCTGCAGAAATACCGGGCGGTCGGAGATGTACTCATCGATCATCGCGGCCGTGGGCATCTCGGGGACATCCCACTGGAACTGGATAATCTGGCAGCCCAGAATCCACTCGTTATCGGGATGGTCGGCCGCAAACGCCACGACACGTTCCATCGCCATCTCAAAACTGGTGCAGTCGATGAGGTTGACGGCAAAATCGGGGTCGGTCATAAACGCGCCCTGGGCAAAATGCGTGTGCGAGTCGATCAGGCCGGGCATGACGAGCTGGTCGCCAAAGTCGCGCACCTCGGTATCGGGACCGATAAACGGTGCCAGGTGAGCATCGTCACCGCAGGCAACGATTTTATCGCCCCGCACGGCAACGCCGCCCTTAAACGGCTCGAGCCCATCGCCGGTAAAGACGGCGTCGCTCTTGATAACTACATCAGCCTTGTCCATGCGAGCCTCCTCAGGCATCTTTGGTTGTAACGCGGACGCACCGCCCGCGTGGGCACTCGGTTGGGAGCGTAGCGCTCCCGCATCGGCGCGTGCCTACAAGCCGTGCTCGGACGTCTGTCCCACGTCCGCGGCTTCGCGCTACACCCATTGATACACAGGGGCAAACCCGTGCCAAGGCCAGGGACCGCAAACGGTCAGTTTAAGCAGGTTTACACGCTTTACCTGCAGGTTTATTGTCTGAGATTATTACCGCTTCATTACGCCCAACGGTGTGGCCGCCCACACAGCAAGACCCGCATGCGAGGAAGAATGAGGCTAGGAACGCCAAAAGGTATCTATAAGGTCATCTCGGTTGGAGACGCCGCTTTTAACGTAGATGCGATGCAAGTGTGCCTTGACCGTGCCAGGGCTGATGACCAACTCGCTGGCGATGTTTTGGGCGTCGTTGCCCTTCAGCACCAGCGTGAGCACCTCCTGCTCGCGCCGTGACAGCTTATGGGCGTCGGCATAAATCACCACACGCGATGCGAGATCGTCCTCAGAGCTTGCGCTCTCGGCTGCCACGTCCTCATCGGCACGCGGATGACGGGCATACACACGCAGGATATGGCTAAACTGGCAAAAAAGCTGAGCCGCGCATACCACGAGCAGCACGTTTTCGGAGATATTGCGCTCGGACAGATACCACAAAAAGAGGCCGATGACGGGGTTTTGGGAGTCGGGGCGGCAGAACAAGATCATGTAGGTGTCCTCGGCGATCACGCAAAACACAAGAACGAAGGCCACCTTCCAAAAGAGCTTTGAGCGGTCGAGGTCGAGTTTCTCAACACGCGTTGCTCTGTACCGGTAATGCCAGGCGGCATAGGCAAGACATCCTACATTACCCAGGTCACGCGTGAGCCAAAAGAGATACTGCTGCACCTCTCCGGCAGCGCCGCTGCGAGGCACCAGCAGCAATTGCAAGATTGAAAACGGCACGATAGCGAGTCCGAGCATGCGCGACGTCGGTCTTTTGCGCAAGCGCGCAAACATCCATAGCACCACGCAGGCATAGATGGCAATACCAAGCACGCAGCGCAGCAAGGGGTGCTGCAGCGGCTCGCTAAAGGTAACGGCGTAGTCGTATTTGAGCCGATTGTACTCGTCAAAAAAGATGACCGACATATCGAGCATATAGAGCAAAAAACCCGCCGCGGCCACGAGGCTGTCGCGACGGCGCGTCATGAGCCAAACCACCAATGCCACGGCACTGGTCACCAGAGCCACACCCATGATAATCGTGGTGTAGATATAGAACGCGAAACTCATGCCCGCCTCCCCTGTCTAGATGCTGTGAGGATGTTGACAGATTCTTTGCCGCAAGATTAGACTCACCGATTAAACGTACTGTATCGTTTAGATAAACAAGCTGTGTCTCACCGATGAAAGGAGATGCCATGACACCGATCGCTCCGCTCAAGATGCTCGTCGCGCCCGCCGCCAAGGCCATCACCCGACTCGGTTCTTCCATGACCTACGACAATGTCCCCTGCGCCGTTGAGGCGCGTTCGGACAGCTGCCCCTACCTGGGCCACGTCCCCTACTTTGCACCCAAGCTCGCATCTGATCCCGAGCAGCGTGAGCAGTAATCCAAGATGCATCTAGCACCGCACAACTCGCGGCGCTACTGTTTTGGTGCAAAGCGACCTGTCCCCCTTGCGCCAACGCCGGGATTGTCGATGCTGCGGCCGCGGCGCGATATGAGGCGCGAAACCTCGCCCAGCAACACGCCGATCACCACACCCATGAGGATCGGCAACTTTGACATCTCGGCGGGCGAGCTGTTAAGCGGCACGATTGTCGCAACAATCGAAAGCACGAGTTCTACCACCGGCACCGCAAGCGCTACCGCAAGCACCTTGCCCTCGAAGGGCGCGCGAAACACACGCGGGCGGTCGTCGTATTTACGCAGGCGCCAAAACGCCGGGAACATCGGGATATAGCTCATGAGCAGAAAGACGACGTTCATCGAGAAGAAGACCCAAAAGACGTCGGAACCTTCACCCAGCGGAATCTGAAGTAGCAGCACCAAGCTGGCAAAACAACCGTTAATGAGTGCCGAGCCGTTGGGCATGCCGGTCTTCTTGGACACCAGCGCAAAGGGACGCGGCATGTTGCCATGGCGCGCGGCATAGCTCGCCACGTTGTTGACGCCAAAGCTCCAACAGATCATGTTGGCAAACAGCGTTACCAGAAAGGCCACGCCCACGACCATCGTCAGCGGGTGAGCGCGCCCCACCATGGCGGCAACCGCGTCCACAATGCCCGAATCGAGTGAAAGCTGCTCGGTGGGAACCGCGGCTCCAATACCGATGCCACAGATAATGTAGATCGCCGCGATGGCAACGCCACCGGCGATAACCGCCTTGGGGATATCGCGCGATGGGTTCTTCATCGTGCTGGCAAAGGTCGCGACCACCTCAAAGCCCATAAAGTTGAATAGGATGATTGAAAGATACGTCAGTGAGTTAGTGTCTCCCAGATCGGGGACAAATGTCTTAAACGACATATCGTTGGCAAAGCCGTTGTTGCAGGCAAACCAGATGCCGATGATTCCCACCACGGCGGTAATGAGCACCTTGATGACGGCGCCGCCATCCATGACCCAATCGGCCTCGGCCACCGGCTGCATTGCCATGACCGTGACGCCCCACACAAAGGCAAGCTCGATGGCAATTCGGACCCCAAGCGAAAATTCGATGCCCCATACCGCATTGATGACACTGGGGAACATGCAGGCGATACTTGCCACCCACAGTGGAAAGTTGACCCAATAGCACCAGGAGCAGCGTGCACACCAACGGTCTCCCAAGCCCAGGCGAACCCAGTCGTACAGGCCGCCCTCGGAATCGAACGCCGTACCGAGCTCGGCCACCACCAGGCCATAGGGAAGCAAAAACGTAATGATAAGGAAGATCCACCAGAAGAACTGCACGTTACCCATGGCAGATGCCGGAGCAGCCGCCTCGATGGTAAAGACAACGCAGATAACCGAGAGGATGACCTCGAACAGGGAGAACTTTTTACCTGCCATGGCACGCTTCCCCTACAGCAAAAAGGATGGCATCTGTACCGAAGGCGCAGCCCAAGGTAGGGTTGCAGGCCGCGTCACCGGTGCAGGTGCCATCCCAAAGAGAAGAGAGGATGCAATTGTTGGACCAACGCTCGCGGAACAGGCGCGTGTAGATAACGATACGCTGGTACATAGATACTCCGATCAAAACGGCCGCGATTGCGACCGGAATCTTTTGGCAATTGAAGACGCGTCTGACCTGGGATATTCAAGCGAACAATTGGCCTAACCCGCAATAAATCCCAGATCAGACGCGTACTCAATCAAAGAGGCGGGCACTCCGAAGTGGAGGCAACGGAGTGCCCAAAGAAAAACCCAGCCGACCAAGACATCGAATAAACCGACCATCAATGCCCCGAGATGGTCACGGTGCGATTCACCGACTGTCCGATTGATCGGCTGGGTTTCTGAGGTGCGGCAGATTGCCCTGAAAGAGGAGGGCATAGACCTTAAGGGTCATGCCCGACGATTGAAGGGCAAGGTGCCGTGCCTCGGGAAGACAGACAATTACGCGGACGGCTCCTGCTGAGTAATGCAGTGGATGTTGCCGCCACCGAAGACGACCTGCTCGGACTGAACGCCGACGCACTTGTAGACGCCCTCGCCCCAGACCTCGTCGTAGATCTTCTGGAGCGTGTCGACGGCCAGCTGGTCGTTCTCGTCGCCGTACTGCGGGACGATAACGCCGTGGTTGGTCACGAGGTAGTTCATGTAGGAGGCGATCAGCGGCTCGTCGGGGACGCGGGGCTCGGCGTTCTCGTCGGCGTCGATGGTGTCGCAGGAGGCCTGGTCCATGAACAGCGGGCTCGCGGGCATGCAGAGCTTGTAGACCTTCATCTTGCGGCCCTTGGCGTCGACCGCGTTGGAGAGGGTCTCGTAGGCGGCGTGGCACTGATCATAGAACGGGTACTCGGGGTCGTCGGTCCAGATGCAGGCCATGACGCCCGGGGCGATGAAGGTGGCGACGTCGTCGATGTGGCCGTTGGTCTCCTCGGGATCGATGCCCTCCTTGACCCAGATGACCTTCTCGACACCGAGGTAGTCCTTGAGGTGCTCGTTCATGTACTCGCGAAGCTCCTCGCTCCAGGGCTCGAACCTCTTCTTGAACTTGGGCCAGATGGACTCGGGGTCCTCTTCCTCCTCGCGCACCGCGGAGCTGGTGCGGCCGGGGGACAGGAGGCACTGGTCGGTGACGACGAGGGTGCCCTC
>DBGFJU010000062.1:0-30559 GCA_048529485.1 Collinsella aerofaciens
AGGACGTTCTGAAAGCTAAGCCAGGCCCCCGTCGGACAGGTCCACCGCTACTCGCAGAGCAGCTTAGCGATCTGGACGGCGTTGGTTGCCGCGCCCTTACGGATTTGGTCGCCGCAGCACCAGAAGGTGATGCCACGCGCGGCCTCGGGGTTCGAGATGTCGCGGCGTACGCGACCGACCCAAATCAGGTCCTGGTCGGAGGTGTCCATCGGCATGGGGAAGCGGTCGTGCGCATCCTCGGCGCCCATGTCGTCAACGAGCTTCACGCCCGGAGCGGCAGCCAGCGCAGCGCGGGCCTCTTCCACCGTGATGTCGCGCTCAAACTCGAGCGTAATGCTCTCGGAGTGCGAACGCAGCACCGGCACGCGCACACAGGTGCAGTTCACGCGCAGCTCGGGCAGGTGCATGATCTTGCGGCCCTCGTTTTGCAACTTCATCTCCTCGGAGGTAAAGCCCTCCTCCTTGACGCCGCCAATCTGCGGAATCAGGTTGCTCGCCAGCTGGGCGGCAAAGGCGCGCGGCTCGGGAATCTCCTCGTCACGGCCCAGAGCGGCCAGCTGAGCCTCGAGCTCGGCCATACCGGGCGCGCCAGCGCCCGAAGCTGCCTGATACGTGGACACGATCATACGCTTCACGCCGGCAAGCTGGTGCAGCGGCCAGGTGGGAACCAGGCCGATGATAGTCGCGCAGTTGGGGTTGGCAATCAGGCCGTGGTGCCACTCAATGTCATCGGCATTGATCTCGGGCACGACCAGCGGCACCTCGGGATCCATGCGGAAGGCGTGGCTGTTATCGACTACGACGGCGCCGCGCTTGACGGCCTCAGGCAGCAGCTCCTTGGCGATATCGTCGCCGGCGGCGCCGAGTACGATGTCGCAGCCCTCAAAGGCCTCGGGGCAAGCCTCCTCAATCACAACCTGCTCGCCGCGGAACTCAACGGTCTTGCCTGCAGAGCGCGCGCTCGCTAGCAGCTTGAGCTTACCGACCGGAAACTCCTGCTCGTTGAGGCACTCGAGCATCTGGGTGCCCACGGCTCCCGTGGCGCCCAAAATAGCAACCGTGTACTGTTTCATGCTTCCCCCTTTAAAGGTTGTGGCTATCGCCCGCACGCCAAGCAGGCCGAATATTGTTGCCAGTGTATACAAGAACGGGGCGGACACGAAACCCGCCCCGTCGAAACGAAACCGAAATGAAACGCCCCACCGTAGATTTATGAGACATGTCCCAAAAATGCACCGGGATGGCAGCTACTTGCGGAGCGCGTCCAGAGCGGGATCGACCGGCGCGGGAGCCTCCAGGTCGGAGACCTTCACGATACCGTTCTCGTCGGAGAAAGCACGGTAGATGGTCTGAATCGCCAGATCAAAGTCCTTCTCCTCCACGCCGATGATGATGTTGATCTCGTCGCAGCTCTGCGAAATCATACGCACACTCACGCCGGCCTGGCCAAGCATGCCAAACAGGTGGCCAGAGATGCCGGCACGACCGCGCAGGTTGCGACCAACGGTCGCGATAAGCGCCAGGCCCTCGACAACCTCGATCTCGAGCGGCTCGACCTCCTGCTGAATGTCGCCCACGAGCGAGTACAGCGAGTCGTGCACGTCCTGCTCCTGCACCACGGCGCCAAAACGGTCGACACCGGTGGGCATGTGCTCGACGGAAACGTCATAGCGCTCGAAGACCGAAAGCGCACGGCGCATAAAGCCGACACGGGGCTTGGTGCGGTCGCGGGCAACGTTGATGGCGACAAAGCCGCGCTTGCCGGTCACGCCGGTAATGATGGGCTCCGCCTCGCCCTCATCAGCTGTCTCGCTAATGATGGTGCCGGGGTCCTGCGGCGCATTGGTGTTCTTGATGACCAGCGGAATGCCTGCCTCGCGCACGGGGAACACGGCCTCCTCGTGCAGGACACTTGCGCCCATGTACGAAAGCTCGCGCAGCTCCTCGTAGGTAACGCGCGCAATGGGTTGAGCCTCGGGAACAATACGCGGATCAGCAGAATAGAAGCCCGAGACGTCGGTCCAGTTCTCGTACAGATCGGCGCCCAGGCACTTGGCCAGAATCGAGCCGGAAATATCGCCGCCGCCACGGTCGAGCAGCTTAATCTGGCCCTCACGCGTCGCGCCGTAGAAGCCGGGCATAACAAAGCCGCCCTGCTGACCGTACTCCTGCACCAGCTCGGAGGTGCGATTCATGCTGAGCGTACCGTCGTGATGGAACGCCACAACCGTCGCGGCGTCTAGGAACGGTAAGCCCAGGTACTCGGCCATCAGGCGGGCGGTAAAGTACTCGCCACGGCTCACAAGCTCCTCGGTGGAGTAGCCGCCCGAGCGGGCGCGCTCGGCAAAGGCCGCGAACTCCTCGCGGATGGGATAGGTGAGCTCCAGCTCGTCAGCGATATCAAAATAGCGCTGGCCAATGTCCTCGAGTAGCTCCTCGCACGACACGTGATACTTAACGTGCGCGTTAACCAGGTAGAGCAGGTCGGTCACCTTGGTGTCGCCCTTAAAGCGGCGGCCGCAGGCGGAAACCACCACAAAACGGCGGGCAGGGTCGGCGTCGACAATGGCCTTGATCTTTTTGAAGTGTTCGGCGTCGGCGACCGACGAGCCGCCAAACTTGGCAATCTTAATCATGGGCTGGAGGTTACCTTTCTAAAAAGCCTCTGCGAACCTATTTTGCGCGCTCTGATACCATGGTTTCACCGATTGGGACCAAGGCATCCGAGGAGCAGTGTTATATGGGAACTTATCATAGTACACGAGGACGCACTTTATCGTGCTCAAGTAAGGTGGCAATCCGCACCGGCATCGCTCCCGACGGGGGTTTGTTTGTCTCGGACGAGCTCGGCACCCAGCAGGTCGATATCAGCTCGCTTGCAGCTAAATCGTACTTTGAAATCGCTCAAGATGTGTTGGGAATGTTACTGAATGATTACACGGGCGAAGAAATTTCGGCGTGTGTCGACGAGGCATACCGCGGCACGTTCGCGAGTGAAGAGGTTACGCCGCTCGTCAAACTCGACGCTGCGCCGGGTGTTGACGCCCCTCAGACCTATGTGATGGAACTCTTTGGCGGCCCCACGAGCGCCTTTAAGGACGTCGCCCTACAGATGCTCCCCCGCCTGATGGCCCGCACCTCCGCCAAGGACGGTGGCGCCGAGCGCATCATGATCGTCACCGCCACATCGGGCGACACAGGCAAGGCAGCACTCGCCGGCTTTGCCGACGCCCCGGGCACGGGCATCACCGTCTTTTATCCCGAGGGCAAAGTCAGCCGCGTGCAAAATCTGCAGATGTCCACTCAGGAGGGCGATAACGTCGCCGTCTGCGGCATCCGCGGCAACTTCGACGATGCCCAGAGTGCCGTCAAGCGCATCTTTGCCGATAAGGAGCTTGCCGAACGTCTAGAGGCCGCCGGCACGGTGCTTTCGAGCGCCAACTCCATCAACGTCGGCCGCCTGGTGCCGCAGGTCGTCTACTACTTTGCCGCCTATGCGCAGCTGCTGCGCGCCGGCGCCATCGAGGCCGGCGACGCCGTGGAGTTCTGCGTACCGACCGGCAACTTTGGCGATATCCTGGCCGGCTACTATGCCAAGCGCATGGGTCTGCCCGTCGCCAAGCTCATCGTCGCAAGCGACAAGAACAACGTGCTGGCTGACTTCCTGACCACCGGCGTCTACGACCGCAACCGTCCGTTCTTCACGACCATCTCGCCGTCGATGGACATCCTCATCAGCTCCAACCTGGAGCGCATGCTCTACTTCCTGTCCGATGGCGACTGTGAGCTCGTTGCCGGCCTTATGGAGCAGCTGGCACAGACCGGTCGCTACGAGGTTCCCGCCGACCTGCTGGCAAAGATTCAGAGCGTCTTTGGCTGCGGTTGGGCAAGCGAGGACGAGGTCCGCGCTGCCATCAAGAGCTGCTGGGACGCGAACGGCTACGTGATCGACCCGCACACCGCTTGCGGCTATCACGTCTTTGACAAGGTCGCCCCCGCCGAGGGCGCCAAGGCCCGTGTGCTGCTTTCGACCGCCAGCCCCTACAAGTTCCCGCGCGCCTGCTGCGACGCCCTGGGCCTCGACGTTCCCGAGGATGATTTTGAGGCTATGCGCGTACTCGAGCAGGCCACCAATGCGGTCGCCCCGGCGCAGCTCGCCGAACTCGAGTCCAAGCCCGTCCGCTTCGAAGACGTCTGCGACGTAGCCGACATGGCCAACTACGTAGAGTCTGCAGCAAAAAAGATGGCTACCAACTAAAACCCCTTATAAGGCGCCGGCGAAAGCCGGCGCACTTTCTTTTATCAGATACCCACCGGGATGATGACGAACTGACATGCGGGTCTGCCTGTTTAGTTCGTCGCGAGTTCCGCACGAGCCGGAAAGCACTTAATGTGCTTTCCGAGCGAGCCAGGACTGCCCGAGCAGCGAACTAAACAGGCAGACCGCCCAGGAGATTCCCATGATCAAAATCACCGTCCCCGCCACCAGCGCAAACTTAGGCATTGGCTACGATACCCTCGGCATGGCCGTCAGCCTCTACTCGCGCTTTACCTTTGAGCGCGCCGATAAGCTCACCATCACGGGCTGCCCCGAAGAGTTCCAAAACGAGGACAACCTGGTCTACGTCAGCTTTGTCGATGCACTGGCCGCATGGGGCGAGACGGCTTTTCCCGTTGCCATCGACATTCAGACTGACGTTCCCGTCGCCCGCGGCCTGGGCTCCAGCTCCACCTGCGTCGTCGCCGGCATTATGGCCGCCGCCGCACTGACAGGCCACACCGTCGACCGCGCCGAGCTGGTTCGCATTGCCACCGAAGTCGAGGGCCATCCCGATAACGTCGCCCCCGCCATCCTGGGCGGCGCCGTCTGCTCCTTTACGCCGACCGATTCGCTCCCCCAGTGCCTGCGCTACGAGGTGAGCGATCGCCTGCGTTTTATTACCGTGATTCCTCCCTACGAGGTGCATACGAGCGAGGCGCGCAAGGTCGTGCCGCAGGAGGTTCCGCTCTCCACCGCCGTATGGCAAATGGGCCGCATCGCCGGCATGACGCGCGGCCTGGAGACCGGCGACCTTGACCTGATTGCCGCCGCTAATGACGACCGCATTCAGGAGCCCTATCGTCGCCGCCTGATTCCCGACTACAACGCCGTGCGCGACACCTGCCTTAACGGCGGCGCCAAGACCATCTGGATCAGCGGCTCGGGCTCGACCCTCATGGCCGTAACTGACGACACCATCGTGGCAAAGTTCCTACAGGTCAAGCTGCGTGAGCAGTTCCCTAAGTGTGATACGCATATTCTGACGTGTGACACGGAAGGCGCCCAGATCGAATACCTGTAGTCGCCGTCCCGTATACTCGCCGGGGAGGCCAGGGGCTTTGCCCCCAAATCGTCCTCGGACATGGCAGGACCCCCGCTGTGCACTTCGTGCGGCGGGGGTCCTGCCGTCCTGCGGAAAGATTTGGGGGCAAAGCCCCTGGCCTCCCCTATGTTAACTTCGCCGGCGGCGGCTACAGGGACCTACGCTCTGGAAAGTCGCCGGGCTGATGTTCTGCATTTTATTGATAGGAGCACTTATTAGAGGCAAGCCTCGGCGATGCGCTTTTTGAGCTCGTCGATGCCGGCGCCGGTCTGAGAGCTTGTGATGATCACGTTTTCGGCCGGGACGTTGAGCTGCTTTTTGATGGCTGCTGCCTGGCGGGCCTGTTGGGTGCGGCTGAGCTTGTCGGCCTTGGTGAGGCAGACGATAAAGTTGAACTCGTTGCCCTGCAGGTAGTCAATCATGTCGTGATCGAGCTTGCTGGGGTCGTGGCGGATATCCACCAGAGAGACGACCAAGTTAAAGCTGCGCTCGGAGTCAAAGAAATCGCCAATGAGCTCGGCCCAGCGGTCGCGCTCGGCCTTGGAACGACGGGCGAAACCATAGCCCGGCAGGTCCACAAAGTGCACGTCGTCGGCCTCGAAGAAATTGATGTTGCTCGTCTTGCCCGGCGTGCTCGAAACCTTCACCAGGTTCTTGCGGCCAAAGAGCTTGTTCATGATGGACGACTTGCCCACATTTGAGCGGCCAACGAAGCTCACCTCGGGACAGGTGGACTCGGGGATCTGCGAAACCTTGCCGTAGCTGGCGACGAACTTGGCAAGCTGGTAGTTAATGGAATCGGCCATGGACACTCCTTGGTCGTAGGTTCTTACAAAAAACGCGCTATTGCGCAGCGGCAATGCGTCGAACGATATCGAGCGTGATATCGCTTGCGGCACGCGCATACTCGAACAAATCGAACTCGCGGTCGCAAATCGCATCATACGCCTCGTCACAATTATCGCTGATAGCACGCAGCACCAGGCAATCGACACCATTTTTGGTTGCGACATGGGCAATTGCCGCGCCCTCCATGCCGACACAATCGGCATGCGTCGCCTCGATGGCATCATTGCGCATAGCGGCGCCCGTCACAAAGCGGTTACCCGTGGCAATCGTGCCGACCAGGAACTGCTTTGCGCCCTCGTTCGAAGCGGTCGCATTTGTCGAAGCGTTAACAAAGCCACGCTCAGAAAGCACATCGGCGGCAATATCGACCAGCGCAGGCGTCGAGACAAACTCCTCGAGCCCCGGTGCAGACTCGGCGATAAGCGCGGTATCGGTATCTAGATAGCGCAGACATTTGCCAATGACGACATCGTCGATATGGAGCTTGGGATTCAGGCCACCTGCGATACCGGAAAACACAACTGCCTGTGGAGCATACTTGCTAATGAGGTGCTGTGTTGCGGCGGCAGCGTTTACCGTGCCCATACCCGCCGTCGTGGCGACAATCGACAGGCCGTCGAGCCCGCCGGTCACAACGTTCAAGCCCGCCTCCTGTACCATGCAAACGTTGCCCAACTCTTCCTTAATCTGCATGATCTCTTTTTCGAGCGCACCGATAATCGCGATGGTAGCCATGCCATTCCCCAAACCTATTCGAAATTCTCAACCACGGTATGGTACCAGCATTTTGTTTGACCTCGTCAAACGAACACGTTAGGCCAGCGCAGCTCGGGTATCAAAGAATGTCTTAGCAATCACAGTCACCAGCTCACTCGAGCGATCGCTCCATGGCATCGATGTCATGATGCTCATAATGTAGATGTCACCGTCGACATCGATGAGGCCAGCATCACACGTCGCATTGCAACCTGCCTCGCTAATCCAGCCGGCCTTGTTGCGCACCAAGGCATGGTCGTCCGCAATGCCGTCGCGGATAAAGGACCGGGTCGTAGAGGCCAGAAGGCCCGACAGCCATTGCGACGTCTCGCTATCACGGCTCAAATACTCGCTCATCTCGCGCCACAACTTGGCCGAGGTGCGCGGGCAATAGGTGGGAAAATCACTCATCGGATCGAGTGCGGTATCGTAATCGATGCCAAGACTGGCAATCCAATCCTCGTAACTGACACGGTCAAACGCCGCGCGTAACGCAATAAACGAATCGTTGTCCGAATTAACGACCGCGGCATCGATCAGGTCGCGCACCGTCTGCCAACCCATGTTGTAGCCACCATAGGTGCCAAGGGAATCATCGAGTGAAACCTGACCCGTCTCGACCAGAGATTCGCAGATGTACAACGCATAGAGCGCCTTATAGCTACTCGCACCGTAAACCTCGACATCGGGGTTATACGTCACGCCCTTGCCGCTTGACAGGTCGTAGAACACCGCGCCCACATCGCCTAGCTCCTGCGCCCGACTCAGGGCATCCTGGAGCAAGGCAAGGCTCTCATCCTCCAAGGTAGGAGTCTTGTTATCCACCAACGAGAAGGTCTGAACGGCATCACCCGAAGGGATATCGTTGAAGTCCGCCTTCGAAAGTCTCGTCTTGGGATCTGCCGACGCTTTGGACTTTGAAACCTTCTCGTTTTGCGTCTGTACCGTTGACGCATCTGAGTGTGCCATTCGCTCCGACGCGTAGGTTTTGGCGGTAATTCCGAGGATAATAACCACCAACGTTAGCATCCCAATGGCGGCAATCTTCGTCACGCGGATGCGAGCGTCAGCGAGGCCACGCGAAGGCGTGCCCTTCGTCTCATATCTGCTGCCATGCTGCGGCACATACTCGTCCCGCGATGCGTTGTTTCGCACGTGGTCTCCTGACTGCTACCGTTTATATACGAGCAGCATAATACCGAGCAGGCATTTCTTTCCAAAGATATTCAGCGGCGTTTTAGGTGTCTTTAAAGAAACCACAAGCGTATTTATCCAAATGGCGCGATTCTGTTGCGCATCTCTGCCCAAAACGCAGTTGCGGTGAAATAGTTCCTGTTTGGGCGGCATAAGCCGATACACAAGAACTATTCCACCGCAACTTGACGGGGCTCTTTAGCAATCAACTAGGTGCCCGGGGGCACTCATTTAAGTCTGTCCCCAATGAGTGCCCTTGGGGGCGAAAATGGATCGCTAGCCGATGGCGTTTTTGAGTTCCGTGCGGCGCTTTTTCATGCCGGTCATAACGGCATTGCGCAGCTCGGGCATGCGCGCGGTATCCATCTGGGGCACGCCCTCAAGCTTATAGGGAATGCCCAGTTGCTCGTACTTGACGACACCCATCGTGTGATACGGCAGCATCTCCAGGCCGACCACGTTATGCCACGGGGCAATCAGGCGGCCGAGCGCCTCGCACTCCTCCACCGTGTCGGTAATGCCCGGCACCACCACGTGGCGAATAACAACCTTAATCTTGCGACGGGCAAGCTCATCGCCAAACGCCAGAATGCGTGCGGGATCGCAACCGGTCAGCTTTTTATGCTCGACGGGATCGGCGTGTTTAATGTCGAGCAGCACCATGTCGGTCTCGTTGAGTACGGCATCGAACTTCTCGGGATGGTTGGGGTCAAACGCATAGCCGCAGCTGTCGAGGCAGGTATGCACGCGGCCATCGGGGTTGTTGTGCATTGCACGGAACAGATCGGCCAAAAACTCGGGCTGCAGGAGCGGCTCGCCACCCGAAACCGTAATGCCGCCGCTGCGGTAAAACTCATGGTTACTCTGGAACTCGTCCATCAGGTGCTCGACAGTCACCATGGTGCCGCCGTTAACAGACCAAGTATCGGGATTGTGGCAATACGCGCAGCGCATGGGACAGCCTTGGACAAACACTACGAAGCGGATGCCGGGTCCGTCGACCGTACCCATCGTTTCAATCGAATGTACGCGGCCCAGGGCAAACGCGGAGTCCTCGGGACGAGCGTCCACACCCTCGAGCGTCATCTCAGCCATTCCCGCTACCTTGCCTCTCATTGGTTTTAGTTACATAAATGCTAGAGCCATTCTAGCCCATACGCATGATGGTGAAACGGTTTAGTGGTCAATTGGGTTGTTCTATTTGGCCCCACACAAAAGCGGCGGGAAGGTTGTCACAACCCACCCGCCGCCGAGGCAATAGATATCGATAGACGCCAGGCCTTACGCCTTAAGCGTAAGCACCGCGCCGAAGGCGGTCGGGCCGCAATGGCTCGAGATGACGCCGCCGACCTGAGTCCAGGTAATGTCCTTAAAGCCCAGGTCGTGCGCATAGACTTCCATGTCGTCGCGCAGCTCCTCGGAAAGACCTACCGAATACGCCAGGCCAATGTGCGAGTAGTCAATCTCGCCCTTGGCAACCATGTGGTCAATAAAGGCACGGGCGCACTTGAGCATAGAGCCGCGGAACTTCTTGGTCGCCACAAACTTACCGCCCGTTACCTCAATGCAGGGCTTAATCTTGAGCAGGTGGGCGCCAAGGAACGCGACGTTGGACAGACGACCGCCCGCCTTAAGAAAGGCTAGGTCGGTAGGAACAAAGCCCAGCAGCACACGGTCCATGACGGAGTTCGTAAATGCAAAGATCTCGTCGACGGTGGCATCGGGGTGAGCCTCGATGTATTTGGCGGTCTCGACGACAACAAGCGACTGGCCTACCGAGACAAAGCGCGTGTCCATGGAGAACACGTAGTCGCGCCCCTGGGCCGCAATCTTAGAGGACTGATGCGAACAGGTCGTGGCCTCGGAATATGCAAGATGCAAAATAGTCGCGTCGGGTTGCTCGGCATGGATGCGGTCGTACACATGCGCAAAATCCGCTGGCGAACAGCCACTGGTCTTGGGCATCACGCCAAACTCGTTACAGCGCGAGTAAATCTCGAGCGGATCAATCGAGCCATCCTCGACGGTCTCGTCGCCAATCGTGACATGCATGGGCACGCGCACGATGCCGTAGCGTTCGCAGAGCTCTGGCGTCACATCCGAACCAGATTCAACCACGATTACGTACTTGCCCATTCTTATCACGACCCATCTCGACGTTGGTTTTTTAATATATGACGCACGTCCACCGTCCTGCTGCAGAACGGCCTCCAAGCGCCAAAGAGACGCCGTCCCTTGCACACAACAAAGGACAGCGTCTCCCTGGAAAACTCCGTGCTTATCTGAGATTCTACACGGTTTATTAAGGAGTGTTACTTATTCCGCAAACGGTCGCTATACGCGATAAGCGGTAGCTGGCCGCGGCAACTGCGACACATTCCGCCCAACAAGTCCAATCGTGCTCCATGCACGGTTAATGAGCGAGGCGGTAGAAATCCATCGACGCCGCACCCTCGGCGTGCAGCGCCATCGCCGGAACCGCCGACGAATAGGTACGGCTCGTAAGTGCTGCCTCGCCACCGTTGGCAAAAATCTCGACCATCGTAGTGTCCGAAAGCACGCGCAAATCGCGAAGCTCGCTGAGCTCGATCGACCTCTGGTTGCGCCCATAGCCTTCGTCACCCATGTCGAGGGTAAGCATCCCGTCCGTATAGCGTACAAAGACACCCTTGCGGATTTCGAGCTCGACCATCTTGGCTCCCTCACAGGAAACCACAAGATCAAACAGGCGACCCGGCTCCTCAACGGTTTCACCGCCTACAGCACGAACGCAATTGCCGCGCATTCTCTCAATCTCGTGCGCCGGTTGCTGGCAGAGCTTGCCGCCGCGCATGCTCAACTCTCTCGGCACCGTCAACGCGCACTGCCACCCGCGCGCCACCGTCGGGCTTTCCGCCTTCGCATCGGGGCAACCCGACCATCCGATCATCAAACGCCGACCCGCAACGTCCTCAAAGGACTGCGGGGCATAGAAATCAAAACCGGCATCAACCATCGGAGGCATGCCCTGGCCGACGATCTTAAAGCTCGGCGCCCCCCAATCGGCCTCGATGGAGAACCACACGCACTGATGCGGATTGCGGTAACGCCAGCCATCGGCGGGCACGCCCTGCGGACAGCAAACGAGAATAAGCTCGCCATCGAGCTCAAACAGATCAGGACACTCCCACATAAAGCCAAACTTCTCGCCCAGCTCAATGCGCGTCGCATAGCCCCAGTCCTCTAGATCACGCGAGGTATAGACAAGCACGCACCCGCGATCGTCTTTCGTACGAGCGCCGAGAACCATGTAGTAGATACCGTCGTGTTCAAGGATCTTGGGGTCGCGCACGTGCGTACCGATATCGTCGGGGTAATCGACCGGCCCAACAGCTATGCGCTTCTCGCCCAATTCGTCGGGATTCTCGGCAACCATATGAATTTGGTTTTGCTCACGGCCCGTCAACACGTAGTCGTAATCATCACGGTCAAAATGTTTAACGTTGCCGGTATAGAAGTAGTGAATCTTGCCATCACGTACAAAGGCAGAACCAGAATACGCTCCACTCGAATCCAAATCGGAATCGGGGAACAGCACGGGGCCGTGATTCTCGTACGTCACAAAATCCTTTGTCGTCAGATGGTTCCAAAGCACTGGACCGCCATGCGCAGCATCGAACGGATCGTATTGATGATAGATGTGATACGTATCACCAATCTGAACCAAACCATTGGGGTCGTTGAGCCAGCCAAGCTCAGGCTCCACATGGAACAAAAGCCTATCGGGGTCGGATGCGATGCGAGCCACCGTCTCATCCTGTCCGGCACGCCACTGCTCATAGTCCGCGCATGTCACCTTATTTTTTTGATTAAACATCGCCGTTGACTTTCTCGTCTATGGGAAAGGACGCTCGACTCACACGAGCCGAACGCCCTTCCCCAAATGGACTTATCCGCACATTACGCTGAACGGCTCAACTAGAAGCTAACGTCGAAGCCAGCGCCAGCGCCCTCTTCATCGGTGGTCGGCACGCCCTTTGCCTTGTTGTAGGCAAAGATCAAGACGATCGGCACGATGAAGGCGATGAGATTGCCAGCCACATACCACACGAGCGTCTCGGGCGTAACGATGAGCAGGCCAAGCACGCCGGTCAGACCCTGACCGATGGCGCGCACCTCAAAGAGCTTCACGAAGGCACCGCCGCAGCCTGCACCGATGCAAGCGCAGATGAACGGAATGATCGAATAGCGCATGTTTGCAGCAAAGATAGCGGGCTCGGAGATTCCGACCAGCGTCGGGATAAAGGACGACATGCAGATGTTGCGCTCTTTGGAGTGCTTCTTGTGAATGAGGTACATACCGATGGCGCCGCCGCCCTGGGCGATGATGGAAACCGACCAGATGGCCTGGATGTAGTTGAAGCCAGTCGTGGCAACAAGGTTTGCCTCGATACCCTGGATGAACTGATGCGTACCGGTAACGACGAGCGGCTGCAGGAACGCGGCGAAGACAAAGGCACCAAAGACGCCCATCCTGTTGTACAGGATATCGATTACGCCGGCGAGGACGTCACCGATCAGGTTGCCGAGCGGGCCGAACACGGTGAACAGGGCAACGTTAGCAAGAATCAGGGTAACGGTCGGGACAAAGACGAACGAAACGACCTCGGGGATGTACTTCTGGGCAATCTTCTCGACCTTGGCCATAAACCAGGCAGTCAGGATTGCGGGGAACACACCGCCCTGGAAAGCAACCATGGGAATGGATAGCGGACCGAAGTTCCAGTACTCAGCACCCGTCGGGTCCATAACGAACGTGTTGCGGTTCATAAGGCTCGGGTGAACCATGACGATACCGACGAGGATGCCCAGGATCGGGTTACCGCCAAAACGCTTGACCGCGCTGTACATAACCAGGACAGGCAGGTAGTCGAACGTGGTGGCGATAATGGCAAAGAAGCTTGCGAGGTTCTTGAGGAACTCGCTGTGATCGGCGAGGCTGCCCTCCATGCCAAAGAGGCCGTTGGCAACGATCAGCGACTTAAGGCCGATGATGATTGCAGCGCCGACGAAGGCGGGAATGATGGGGATAAAGATGTCCGAGAATACCTTGAGGACCGAGAAGAACTTGCCCTTCTTGTCCGCCTCGGCGCCCTTGACCTCGGAAGCACTGATCTCCTTAACGCCCGTCAGAGCCATAAACTCATCGTAAACCTTGTTGACGGTACCGGTACCGAAGACGATCATGAGCTGGCCGCTGTTGTACAGCACGCCCTTGACGCCATCGATGTTCTCGAGCTCGGCCTTGTTGTATTTGCTCGTATCCTTGAGCACCAGACGCAGACGGGTCACGCAATGCGTGGCGCCCTCGATGTTCTCCAGTCCGCCGACGTTGTCGACGACTTGCTGGGACACTGCCTTGTAGTCCATGTTCCTCTCCATTCCTTTTCTAAATCATAAAACGGTTCGTTGCCGCTACAGAGACGCGATCGTTGCGTTTGCGCACTTGAGCGCACCGTCGGTGACGGTAAGCGCCACACCCTGGCCCTGCTTGTTGCAGAAGCGAGCGTTGAGCGCAACATCATCGACAAAGATGGTCGCGATGTCGTCGTCGACGACCAGACGCACATGGTGAGTGCCCTCGCCCTTAAAGAACAACGGACGCTCGAGGCCCATGTTGTTGACCTGGAACCACGGGTACTGGGGAGCCGGCGTGAACTCGAGCTTGCCCTCGCGCAGGTTGGCGCGGAACTCATAGGCAAGACCAGTCTCGGCGTCCTCGGCGAACTTGACCGAGAAGCCGGCAGCGTTACCGCCGAGCTCAATGTCGGCATCGAGCAAGTAGGTGGAGCCGGCATCCGCGGCGAGCACCTGCTCGACCTTGCCCGACTCGCAGGAAAGCTCAAAGGTCTCGACAGCCTTGCCCTCGCCAAAGGCGCCAAGCATGCTGTCGGGGAGCTTGGTGCCGAGCGTTCCGTCGGCACGCTGAACGATCTCGAGGGGCATAAAGGTGCCACCCCACAGGTAAGAGCTGGGGTCACCGCTCTCGTCACGCGTAGGAACCCAACCAAAGAGAACGCGGCGCTCACCATCAAATGCGGTACGCGCGGCATAGTACGCGCGGCCATCGAAGGAATCGTCCGCAGGAGTGATCCAAGGACCGTTGATAGAGCGAGACATGCGGTAACGGGTCTTGTTGCCATCACTGTACTCGGAGAACACCAGATACCACCAGTCGCCCATCTTAAAGAGATCAGGCATCTCGAACATGGTGTACAGGCCCGGATTCCACCAGTCGCCCTGGAACTCCCAGGTATCCAGGTCCTTGGAGGTGAACTTGACCAGACGACCGGTCATCAGACGCTTGTCCTCGCCCACACGCGTGCCGAGGATGAGCATGTACTCTTCGTTCTCCTCATCCCAAAGCACAAAGGGATCGCGCCAGTTGCGGTCATCGTAACCCTCCTGGGGCGGAAGCAGCGTCTCGGCGATGTTCTTCTCCCACTTGACGGCGTCGTCACTCGTTGCGTGAAGAAGAACCTGCTTCATCAAGCGTGCCTTGACCTTATCGCGATTGCAACCAGTGTAGAGCGCATGGTACTTGTCGCCCACCTTAAACACCGTGCCGGCATAAACATACTGGTCGACTTCCTCGTCGCCGCCACGCTCAAGGCTCTCGCCAAAGTCTTTGTAATTGACGAAGTCCTTGGTTGTCGCGAGTGCCCAGCCAAACGGCTCTCCGAAAGGTCCGGGGTTTCGCGTGTCACGCTGATGATAGAGATAGAACGTGCCGTCCTCGCCGTACGGCATGATGTCGCCTACCCAAATTCCCTCAGGCTGGTAATACACCTTGTGCATCCGAGACTTCCTTTCTCACGAGATACTAACTCGGTACAACTGCAAGATATGTCAATCGTTTTCATATGTCAAACGTTTTCACACCAATACGTCTTTTCGCAGTTCCAGTCGTCGGCAAACGGTTGACATATGCCGGCGAACGGTCATCAGAGGTGTTTGAGGAATTCTTTTGGCACGGGATGAACTACGCGGTTTTACCCTCAATGAGTTCAACGGGGAGCTTGATATTCGATTCGGGCTTTTCGCCGTTAATAAGAGCAATGATGGATTGCGCCGCGAGCTCTCCGATGCGATCGATATCTTGGCGTACGGTTGTTAAGTCAGGCATAAACGTCATAGTGCGGCGGGCACCATCCGCGCCCACGACCTTAATATCGCCCGGAGCGCTCAAGCCGCGCTGCTTCATCACGTTAAGACAGATAGCCGCCATCGTGTCGTCTCCCGCAAAGATGCCGTCAATATCGGGGTTCTCATCGAGGATCTTCGCAACGACCGCGCTCTTTTCGTCGTCGGGCTTAACGAACTCAACCTCACGGACAAGCGCGGGCAAACCGGCCTGCTCAACAACATCGAGGTAGGCATCGGTACGCTTATTGGCAGGCATGCGCATGCGGCTATTGCTGCGCAGGCACAGGATGCGTGAACATCCGTCATCGATCAGGCGACGCGTGGCAAGTTCGCCGATGCTATAGCTGTCGCTCGCAATCTGAACAGAGGCTTCGCCAAGGTCGCAGTCGATACCAACCAGACTCAAGCCCATCTCGGCATACGCCTCGGCACCGATATTAAGCGAGTTGACGATGACGCCATCAACCATATTGCGTCGAAGCATGTCGATATAAGAGCGCTCAAGCTCGGGTCGATTGGCGCTATTGCACAGCAGCATCTTAAAACCGTTTTCGGCCAGGGTATGCTCAATGACTTGAACCACTTGGGCATGAAACGGACTGCTGACATAGGGGACGATCATACCGATAAGATTCAGGCGACCGTTGAGCATGGCACGGGCGATATCGTTGGGCGTATAGTTGATGCGCTTCATCGCGGCATGGACCTTATCGCGGGTCTCTTGGCTAATATAGCCGCGATTATTAAGCACGCGAGATACCGTAGTAGGCGAAACCCCCGCCACCGCCGCAACTTCCTTGATGCCAGGCTTAGCCGTATCCTTAGAACGAGCACTCTCGCGAGCCATAGCACCCTCCCCCATCAACATGTCATACGTTTACATACGAACAAAGCATACCCCAACAAGAGCGGGAAGACGGTAACAGTACAAGTAAGTAAACGACTCATCCAAATAATTAGGAGAGTTCCGCCTAAAGGGTGACTCCAAAGGACCCCACATGGCCGGTTTTGGGTTATTTTCCAAAACATCCCGCAGGACGCAAAGGGCTCCGCCGCGCGAAGCGCGCAGCGGAGCCCTTTGCATGTCCGAGGACGTTTTGGAAAGTAACCCAAGACGGCCCGGCGATCCTGCGGGAGTTAAACCCCTTTAGAACTTGTTGTGGAAGGTACGCGCAATGACCTCGTCCTGCTGCTCCTTGGTGAGCGTGTGGAAGTTCACGGCGTAGCCGGAAACGCGGATGGTCAGCTGCGGATACTTCTCGGGGTGAGCCTGAGCGTCGAGCAGCGTCTCACGGTTGAAGACGTTGATGTTCAGGTGGTGGCCACCCTTCTCGGCGTAAGCGTCGAGCATGTGGACCAGGTTATCGGCCTGGGTCTCGGAAACTTCAGAAACCTTCATAATGTGTCTCCTTCGATTAATAGGCGCCGGCCGAAACCGGCGCGCTAATCAGTAATCGTTATTGTTAGTATAGCACTAACAATAGTTACTCGCCCAGCTGATCAAGGTCGATATCGCCAAAGAACACCTGGTCCTCCTTGCCGAGCGCACTCGGGATGATGGAGAAGGTGTTGGAGATGCCGTCCTGAGCATCGCGGAACGGGAGCTTGGAAACCGAAGACAGCGAAGCGATGGCGCCGTGGCTATCGCGCTTGTGCATGGGGTTAGCACCCGGGGCGAACGGCTGGCCAGCCTTGCGGCCGTCGGGCGTGGAGCCGGTCTTCTTACCGTACACGACGTTGGAGGTAATGGTCAGAACCGAGGTCGTAGGCACGGAGTTGCGGTAGGTATCGTTCATGCGGATGTACTCCATGAACTGGTGCACAACGTCGTGAGCGATCTGGTCGACGCGGTCGTCGTCGTTACCGTACTTGGGGAACTCGCCCTCGGTCTCAAAGTCGACGATGATGCCATTCTCGTCGCGGACGGGGTGAACCTTGGCGTACTTGATGGCGGACAGGGAGTCAGCCACGACGGAAAGGCCAGCGATGCCCGTAGCGAACCAGCGGTGCACGTGCTTGTCGTGCAGAGCCATCTGGATGCGCTCGTAGCAGTACTTGTCGTGCATGTAGTGAATGATGTTCAGCGAGTTGACGTACACGCCAGCGAGCCACTTCATCATGTCGTTGTACTTGGCCACAACGTCGTCGTAATCGAGCGTATCGCCCTCGACGGCGCGATACTTGGGGCCGACCTGCTTCTTGGAGACCTCGTCAACACCGCCGTTGAGTGCGTACAGCAGGCACTTGGCCAGGTTGGCACGGGCGCCGAAGAACTGCATCTCCTTGCCAATGCGCATGGAGGACACGCAGCAGGCAATGCCGTAGTCGTCGCCGTGATAGACGCGCATGAGGTCGTCGTTCTCGTACTGGATCGAGGAGCTGGCGACGGAAGTCTTGGCGCAGAACTTCTTGAAGTTCTCGGGCAGACGGGTCGACCACAGAACGGTCATGTTGGGCTCGGGGCTGGTGCCCATGTTCTCGAGCGTGTGCAGGTAGCGGTAGCTCATCTTGGTAACGAGCGTACGGCCGTCGACACCCATGCCGCCGATGGACTCGGTGACCCACTGCGGGTCGCCGGTGAACAGGGCCTGGTACTCGGGGGTACGGGCAAACTTGACCATGCGGAGCTTCATGATGAAGTGATCCACGAACTCCTGGATCTGCTCCTCGGTGAAGGTACCGTTGGCAAGGTCGCGCTCAGCATAGATGTCGATGAACGTAGAGGTACGGCCGATGGACATAGCGGCGCCGTTCTGCTCCTTGACGGCAGCAAGGTAGGCGAAGTACATCCACTGGATGGCCTCCTGCGTGTTGGTAGCAGGGTTGGAAATATCGAAACCATAGGTCTCGGCCATCATCTTGAGCTCGCCGAGGGCGCGGATCTGCTCCTGCAGCTCCTCGCGATCGCGGATGTTGTCGGCGGTCATGACCGTCGGAGTGGAAGCCTTCTGGGCCTCCTTGTCCTTGATCAGGTAGTCGACGCCGTACAGGGCAACACGACGGTAGTCGCCGATGATGCGGCCGCGGCCATAGCCATCGGGCAGACCGGTGATGATGTGAGCCGAGCGGCAAGCACGCATCTCGGGGGTGTAGACATCGAAGACGCCAGCGTTGTGGGTCTTGCGCTCGAAGGTGTAGCGCTCGACAACGTTCTCGTCGACCTTGTAGCCGTGCTGGCTGGCAGCCTGGCAAGCGATGCGGATACCACCGTTGACGTGCAGCGCGCGCTTGAGCGGCTTGTCGGTCTGGAGGCCAACAATGGTCTCCTTGTCGCGATGGGCATTATCGATGTAGCCAGCGGGGTGGCTCACGATACCCGTGACGGTCTTGGTGTCCATATCGAGGACACCACCCTGCTCGCGCTCCTTAAGCAGCAGGTCGAGAACCTCGCCCCACAGCTCCTTGGTACGCTCGGTCGGACCTACGAGGAACGACTCATCGCCCTCGTAGGGGGTGTAGTTCTTCTGGATGAAGTCTCGGACGTCAACCTCTCCCGTCCAGATACCTTCCTTGAAGCCTTCCCATGCCTCCTGCATTGTGTAACCACGCTCCTAGTTACGTGTAATGCGGCGCTCTCTCACACCGCTGCTTATTGAATTCTTGAATGTTCGGCTTGCACTACCGGCTTCTTCCGTTCTTCACCACACGTTGGTGCAGGAAAAACGTTTGTCCACCTTGGAACTACAACCCAAAACCCAAGATTTCACCCGTTTGAGAAGGATAACATAGCGACCCTCTCCATCTGGGCTGTTATATGTTTCTTTTTTTATATCATAAGGGCGTTTTTTACAAACCCGCAGGAAATGCGAGCGCGAACAACTACCGTTCACCGATTTGTATGTTATTTTTCCTTGCCTTTGTACGACGTTCGCTCTAGCTGTTATGCCAGCTTTATCAGGGTAAAGTGTCCCAGAGACCCTACAGAAACTGCAGGGCGGCCGCGGGATCCCCCGTGGCCGCCCTGTGGCGTAGCTAGTTTTTAGCTTTGATTGCCGCTTGGCATTAGGCGGCTGCGGCGGCCTTGCCGGTCGTTGCCTTGCTATCGCCGTTGCCCTGGCTCTCAAAATGCTTGTAGCACCAGCTGGTGACCAGCGGGGTCAAAATAGCCGTCACGATTGCGCAGGCAGCAACCTGTGCCGTAGCCGTCGCGAGCACGGCGCCACCGTACATGGCCCCATTGACGCTTGCCATGGCAGCAGGCGTGGCCACATTGGCTCCGGCGCAGCTTGAAATGGCCGCACCTGCGACACCCGTACCGCCCGTGAGCTTATCGACCGCGATGACGGGAATTGCAAAGACCACCGAGCAGATCACGCCGAGCAGGATGCCGGGAAGACCGCCGTTGATAAGCTGGCCAAAAGTCATGGTCGAGCCCATGGCAAAGAAGACGAGCACGATGACGGCGGAAAGTGCCGGTGCCATCATCTTCTTAAAGCTGGGGAAGAGGTTGCCCAGAATAATGCCGACGACGATCGGCAGGATGGCACCCACGAGCGACCAGCCGATCGGAGCCTGGCCGGCAGCGCCGAGCACGATCATCGTGACCGGAGGGCCGACAACCAGCGTGGTGATTGCGACAGCGCCACGCTCGGCCTCATTGCCCATGGTGCCCATCAGACCAGCGTACATAGCGTTGTTGGCGCCGGTGCAAGCCGCCAGCATCACCATGGCAGAGATGCCAAACAGGTTGTCGTTGAACACATAAAGGATGAGCAGCGACACGGCAACGACCACGATTTGCTTGACGGCGATGATGATGGCACCGCGGGCAGCGGCGGCAGGAGCGCTCTTAAACGAAATCGTCGTACCGACGATGAGCAAAAAAGCGCCCACGAGCGGGCCTGCACCCTGCTGGGTCATGCCAAGCGTAAAGCTGCCGAGCGTTTTGAACAGGTCGGGGAATAGCGTGTTGAGCAGGCAGCCCAACAGAAGCGGCACCAAAATATTGGCACCCGGGATGGAGGACATCTTAAAGAACGGCTCCTTTGCCGCCGGCGCCTCCACCGCAGTCGATTCACTCATATATATCTCCTTTGGATGCATGCGAAACGTAGCCGCACGCGCCTATGTCAGAAAGAAGGCGACAACCCCGAGTCGCCAGGGTCGCCGCCAAACGATCACCGCGGGGTATTACCCGTCCAGGACGATGCCACCGTCGCAGTCACCGATCTCGCCGTTAACGAAGCTGGCGAGGTCGGAGGCAAAGAAGAGCACCATCTGCGCAGGCTCGCTGGCCTGGGCGGCGCGGCCCAGAGGAATACCGTTGATGATACGCTGAGAGTTCTCGTCAGAGAGAATCGAGGTCATATCAGTAAGGGTGAGCGACGGGCACACGGCGTTGCAGCGAACGCCGAACTTGCCGCCTTCCTTGGCGACTGCCTTGGTTAGACCGTTAACACCGGCCTTGGAGCTCGCGTAGGCCGCGGTGCCGAGCAGGCCACCGCCGATCTTGCCAGCAACGGAACTCACGTTGACGATAGTGCCGGCATGGGCCGCCTTAAAGTGCGGGTACACGGCGTTCATCATGGTAAAGGTGCCGTTGAGGTTGATGTCGATGGTGCGACGCCACTCGGTGTCATCGATCTCATCGAACTTCTTGGTGCTGATGACGCCAGCGCAGTTGATCAGGATGTTGGTTTGCGGCAGGTCCGTAAAAATCTGCTCGACAGTCTCGCGCGCCTTGGGTGCATCGGCGACATCGAGCTGATAGAACTTGTTGCCCTCGCCAAGCTCGGCCACCGCGGCCTCGCCCTTAGCAGCGTTCCTTGCGATGAGCGCGACATGTCCGCCGCCCGCGACGATGCCCTTGGCGATCTCGAGGCCAATGCCCTGAGTGCCGCCCGTGACAATCGCGGTCTTGCCCGTGAAGTCAAATGCCATGACTCCATCCCCCTTTATATAAGGTGTCTCCTCGCGGGAAGTTGGAGCATCGCACGTGGCGATTATATGAGTCCCAGTCGTCATGGTGGTGACAACCCCTCGCCTAACCGCGCGCATCATAGTTCTTTAAAACGCTTCAGCAATTGAATGATTTTAAGTCTTTATGCGCTCTTTATATTGCCACTGTATGAGGCCCGCGTGCAAGGGTATCATCTTTCACCGAAAATAGTTTCTAGTGTTAGGGGTTTTCGGTGGAAGATACCGATTTCCGTGAACTTGGGCGTCAGCTCCTTACCGAGTTTGGCAGCATGCATCAGCGCATTTCGCGCTTTGCGGACAAAGCCCTCGGCGGCGAGATGGCCGTCATGCGCGCCCTCATACTCGCCGGCGGTTCGCTCACGCCGAGCGAACTCGCTGATCGCGCCTGGGTCTCGAGCGCCCGCATCGCCAATATCCTACGCGCCCTCGAGGCCAAGGGCTGGGTCGAGCGCGAGCACTCAAAGACTGACCGTCGTCGCGTACACGTCATAGTGACCGACAAGGGATTTCAGGATCTCGAAATCAAACGTCGGGAATTCGAGAACCGCACTGCGGCCTTCCTCGAGCAGCTCGGCGAAACAGATACCCAAGAGATGGTGCGCCTTCTAAGGCGTGCCAACGAAATTATCGACCGCAATCAAGAAAGGAGAGATGCCGAGTGAGGATTCTCAAGCTCTTTAAAAAGCATGTCCTTGCACTGTTCGCAGCTATCGTACTTATCGTAATCAGTTGCAACGCCGATCTGGCACTGCCTACCTACATGAGCGATATCGTCGACGTGGGCGTGCAGCAAGGCGGCATCGCCTCGCCCGTGCCTGACACCATTCGCGCCGAATCGCTCGACGACCTCGAACTCTTTATGAGCGCCAAGGACGCCAAGGCTGTGGAGGCTGCGTTTGGCAAGGCAGACAAAAACGGGATTCGCACGTACAAGGGCACCGAGGACGAGCGCGCCGACGGCAGCAAGCTCGCCGACATTATGAGCCTGCCCGAGACTGTCGTGCTCGCCTTCAACCAGGGCATCGACGCCGACTCCCTGGGCGACATGACTGGCACGTCCGGCGAGAAAGACAGCGACGCCGCCCAGGCCATGCCCACGCCCGAGCAGCTCGCCGAGATGCAGCAAAAGGCCGCAGCCGCGCAGAACATGCAGAAGCAGATCGACGCCGACGGCGGTAAGATCACCATGAAGGGCCTGCGTCTAGGCGTTGAAGGCGGCCTAATCGACCGAAGCAAGCTCGTCGAGGGCGCCAACGAAATGGCGGATAAAATGGGCTCCATGTCGGGGTCCATCGTGACCCAACGCGCCGTGAGCTATGTGCAGGACGAGTACAAGGCGCAGGGCATCGACCCCGCCGACGTGCAGAACGCCTACCTGAGCCGCATGGCGACCACGATGTTTGGTCTGTGCCTGGTGTCGCTCGTCGCCACCATCCTGACCGGTGCCGTGGCTTCGCGCACTGCCTGCTCCATCGCCCGCGATCTGCGCCGCGAGACCTTCAACAAGGTTATGCACTTCTCACCGGCCGAGGTGGGCAAGTTCAGCCAGGCCTCGCTCATCACCCGCTGCACCAACGACATTCAGCAGATTCAGATGGCCGCAACCCTGTTTATCCGCATGTGCCTGATGGCTCCCGTCATGGGCATCGTCGCCGTCATGCGCGTCCTGGCCAACCACACCGGCCTGGAGTGGACCATCGCCGTGGCCATCATCGCGGTCTCGGCCGTCGTCGGCGTGCTTATGGGCCTCACCATGCCCAAGTTCAAAAAGATGCAGAGCTTTGTGGACCGCGTGAACCTTACCGCCCGCGAGCTGCTCGACGGCCTTATGCCTATCCGCTCGTTCAACCGCGAGGAGCACGAGCTCGAGCGTTTTGACAAGGCTTCGCTCGACCTGATGACCACGCAGCTCTACACCAACCGAGCCATGAGCTTTATGATGCCGCTCATGATGCTCGTCATGAACTGCATCACCGTGCTTATCGTCTGGTTTGGCGCGCAGGGCGTGTCCGACGGCGTGATGCAGGTTGGCAACATGATGGCGTTTATCTCCTACACCATGCAGATCGTTATGGCGTTTATGATCCTCACCATGGTTTCGGTCATCCTGCCCCGTGCCGAGGTCGCAGCCGAGCGCGTGGAAGAGGTCATCACCTGCCCCACCAGCATCAACGACCCTGCCTCGCCCAAACTGCCTGCCGCCAGCACGCCGCGCGGTGAGCTCACCTTCCGCGACGTGAGCTTCCAGTATCCCGATGCCCGCGCCGACGTCATCAGCGGCGTGAACTTCACCACGCACGCCGGTCAGATGCTCGGCATCATTGGCTCCACGGGCTCGGGCAAGTCCACGCTTGTGCAGCTCATCCCACGCCTGTACGACGTCACGGGCGGCAGCATTTCGCTCGACGGCATCGACGTGCGCGATATGACCCTTTCTGAGCTGCGCCGCCGCATTGGTTACATCCCGCAGCAGGGTCGCCTGTTCTCGGGCACCGTCGAGAGCAACCTCAAGTTTGCCGGCAACATGGTGAGCGACGAGGATATGCGCCAAGCGGCACGCGTCGCCCAGGCCGAGGACTTTATCGCCGAGCGCGAGGGCGGCTACGACTCCCCCATCAGCCAGGGCGGCTCCAATGTCTCGGGCGGTCAGCGCCAGCGCTTGGCCATCGCCCGCGCCCTGGCCAAGAAGCCCGAGGTTGTGGTGTTCGACGACTCGTTTAGCGCCCTCGACTACAAGACCGACGCTCGTCTGCGCGAGGAACTGGCCAAAAACGTTACCGACGCCGCGCTCGTGGTCGTGGCCCAGCGCATCGCGACCATCATGCATGCCGACCAGATCATCGTGCTCGATGACGGCCACGTGGTGGGCACCGGCACGCACGAGGAGCTGCTGCACAACTGCCCGGCGTACCTGGAGATCGCACAGTCGCAGCTTTCCGCCGAGGAGCTGGGGCTTACCCAAGAAGAAATTGCAGCCGTCATGGAAGGAGGCGAGCGCTAATGGCAGACGAGACCAAGACTCAGATTCCCAAACCCACCCGCCAGCGTGGTCCCATGGGCCGCATGGGTGGCATGCGCCGTGGCGAAAAGGCCAAGGACTTTAAGGGCACCATGAGGCAGCTGCTCGGCTATATCGGCCAGCACAAGATTGCTGTGTTTGCCGCCGTCGCCTTTGCCGTGTGCTCGGTCATCTTTAACATTGTAGGGCCCAAGGTGCTCGGCCAGGTTACGACCAAGCTGTTCGAAGGCCTGGTCGCCAAGGTCAACGGTACCGGCGACGTTGACTTTGACTGGATCGCCAAGACGCTCGGCTTTTTGCTCTGCCTGTATCTTGCAAGCTCTGTTTGCAGCCTCATCCAGGGCTGGCTCATGACCGGCGTCACGCAAAAGATTTGCTACCGCATGCGCAAGGAGATTGCCGCCAAGATCGCCGTCGTGCCGATGAGCTACTTCAACGGCCACAGCAAGGGCGACGTGCTCAGCCGCATCACTAACGACGTCGATACGCTGGGCCAATCGCTCAACCAGAGCGTGACGCAGCTCATCACGTCGGTGACGCAGATTATCGGCGTCCTCGTCATGATGCTGTCGATCAGCCTGCCGCTCACCGGCGTCACCGTGCTCACGCTGCCGGCCGCCGCGATAATCCTGGCCGTGATGATTCACTTCTCGCAGCCGTACTTCCGCGAGCAGCAGCAGGTCCTGGGCACCGTCAACGGCATTATCGAGGAGGACTTTGCCGGCCAGAACGTCATTCAGGTGTTCGACCGCGCCGAGGCCTCGATCGAGGAGTTCGACCGTCAAAACGACCGCCTCTTTATTAGCGGCTGGCGCTCGCAGTTCCTGTCGGGCCTGATGATGCCGCTTATGAGCCTGGTGGGCAACATGGGCTATGTGGGCGTCGTCGTGGTGGGCGCGCAGCTCGCGCTGACCGGCAATGCCACGCCCGGCGACATCCAGAGCTTTATCCAGTACGTTCGCAACTTTACGCAGCCCGTACAGCAGCTGGGCAACGTGAGCAACACGATGCAGTCGATGGCCGCCGCCACCGAGCGCGTCTTTGAGTTCCTGGCCGCGCCCGAGGAGGAGCAGAAAGCCGACGCGCAGATTCCCGAGAAGCGCCCCGGCCACGTGGAGTTTGACCATGTCAAGTTTGGCTACACGCCCGACAAGACCATCATCCACGACTTTAGCTGCGAGGCGCAGCCCGGCCAGACCATCGCCATCGTCGGCCCCACCGGCGCCGGCAAGACCACGCTCATCAAGCTGCTGCAGCGCTTTTACGACGTGGACGGCGGCTCGCTGCGCGTCGAGGGCATCGACGTGCGCGACTGGGACCGCGCGGCGCTGCGCGGCGAGTTTGCCATGGTGCTGCAGGATACCTGGCTGTTTAACGGCACCATCCGCGAGAACATCCGCTACGGACGCCCCGATGCAAGCGATGCCGAGGTCGAAGCCGCTGCACGCGCCGCACGCTGCGATCACTTTATCCATACGCTCGCCGGCGGCTACGACTTTATGATCAACGAGGAAGGCACCAACCTGTCGCAGGGCCAGCGCCAGCTCGTGACCATTGCCCGTGCCATTTTGGCCGACCGCCCGGCGCTAATTCTGGACGAGGCAACCTCCAACGTTGACACTCGTACCGAGGAGCTTATTCAGCGTGCCATGGATGCGCTGATGCAGGGCCGTACCAGCTTTGTTATCGCGCACCGCCTGTCCACGATCCGCAACGCCGACGTGATCTTGGTAATTCGCGACGGCGATATCGTCGAGAAGGGCACGCACGACGAGTTGCTCGCCCAGGGCGGCTTCTACGCCGATCTGTACAACTCGCAGTTCGACGAGGCGGCGTAAAAACCGGCGGCAAACAACCGCAATGCCAAGAAAACGGGGGCGCAGGACAACCTGTGCCCCCGTTTTTTGTTCTGCGACCTTCAAACCGCCTCCCCTGGGACCTGATTGACAGCCCCTTCGAGGCCCCGTGGGCAAAAAATGGCAAATATGAGTACTGTTACTTTTTTAGCAACAGCCAAAACAACCCCAAATGCCGTTTTCACGGCTTACACGCGTCCCTAAATTGATCAAACAGCCCTATAGCGAACTTATATGTGTTTACGTTAATGAACATATTTTGCTGTTATGTCTATTATTTTGCGAAGGCAATATGATACTAAGATAGCAACCGTACTCATATTTGGCATTTTTTGCCCACAGGGTATTTCCTAGGGAACCGACAACAGCCTTAGGGTCCCGCGCGGCGCCGCTCCCTCCCGGCATCCGCCGACGTTTCCCCAGATAAAACCTGCCAAAATAAACCTGTCTCTTTTTGGTAGGTTTCGGGGTGACAAGGACTTGCACTTTAGCGTGCGACAGCGGATAATGCCGAGCATTCGACAACACGCTTATTGCTCTTTCTATAGATTGAGGAGACCCCTATGGCCATGGAATTCAAACGCAGGCTGCCGATCCCCATGGAGATCCGCGAGGAAATGCCACTTTCTGCCGAGCTTACCGCCAAAAAGCAAGCATTTGACGCCGAGGTCGCCAAAGTCTTTACCGGCGAGGACGCACGTAAGGTGCTCATCATCGGCCCGTGCTCTGCCGACCGCGAGGATTCGGTGCTTGAGTACATGAACCGACTGGCCAAGACCGCCGAGGAGGTCAAGGACAAGCTCATCATCATTCCGCGCGTCTACACCAATAAGCCGCGCACCAAGGGCACCGGCTACAAGGGCCTGCTGCACAACCCCAACCCCGAGGCTCCCGACGATCTGCTCGAGGGCGTCAAGGCCATCCGCCATATGCACCTGCGCGTTATTGAGGAAACGGGCTTCTTCACCGCCGACGAGATGCTCTATCCGTCCAACTACCAGTACCTCGTTGACCTGCTGAGCTATGTTGCCGTGGGCGCACGCTCGGTCGAGAACCAGGAGCATCGCCTGGTGTCGAGCGGCATTTCGGCACCCGTCGGCATGAAGAATCCCACTGCCGGCTCTACCACCGTTATGCTCAACTCCATTTACGCCGCCCAGGCGCACCAGAGCTTCATCTTCCGCAACTGGGAGGTCGAGTGCGACGGCAATCCGCTCGCACACGCCGTTATGCGTGGCTACATCGGTCTCGATGGGCGCACCTACCCCAACTACCACTACGAACACCTGGAACGCTTGGCCGAACGCTATACCGAGCATGCCGGCTATGCCAATCCGGCAGCGGTCATCGACTGCAACCACGACAACTCGGGCAAGCGCCCGCTGGAGCAGTACCGCATTTGCAAGGAGGTGCTCGACAGCTGCCGCCGCAACGAGTCCATCTCTAAGCTGGTCAAGGGCTTTATGATCGAGTCCTACCTGGAGGACGGCAACCAGCCGGTCGACGGCGGCGTCTTTGGCAAGTCGATCACCGACCCGTGCCTGGGCTGGGAAAAGACCGACTACCTCATCCACGAGATCGCGGAACGTATTTAGTTACGCGGTTTTACCAAACCGCGTAACTGCTCGACGCTGCAAACCCGCCAGAACGGCAATCTGCCTTTCAGCTTCGACGGCATGACCAAAAGGTCAATGCCGCCTCGCTTCAAGGCACCTTGCTCGCTCTGGCGGGTTTTCGCTGACGTTTTTCTACCAGCGTCGTTGCCAAAGCTGGCACTTGGGGACGCTCCTTTTGGGGTAGTCGTTGGGGACATTCTTAAACGACTACCCAGAATGAGAGTGGATAATCTCCCGTTTTTGTGGCCTGCTTTTCGAGCGAAAGTGGGAGATTATCCACTCTCATTGAGCAAGTGTCCGAAAATCCACCCTCATTCCTTCTTAGGGCCCTCCGTCCCCGAGGGATCGAGGGTCGTCTGCCGAATGGTCGATACGGCAATCCTGCGTCCATGTCACACTCAGAAATGGCCTGACCCAACCTGGAAGGAGCCTCCATGAGCCTTGACAACGTAACTCTGCGCGCCGCCACGCTCGATGACTTGACCGGCATCGCCGCCATTTACAACCAGCTGTGGTGCAACACACTACGCAACCGCGGCGACGTCGAAGCCGCCGATTTCTGCGCGCGCTTTAACATCGCTATGCAGCTGCAACGCTCCCCCATCGCACTCGTCGCCGAGGCCGAGGGCCGCACTATCGCCGCCTGCTGTATCGGCATCTTCGAGGACGGCAAGCCGCGCACCAATCCCACGTGGGAGCCCTGCTACGACGAGATGCTCGCCCAGGCAACCGAGATGGCAAAGACCGCCGATGCCAAGCTCGAGGGCTCGCTCTTTGGCGACAGTCGTGAAAAGGCCACGGCCGACCGCTTTGCCGCCACGGGCAACGAGTATGCCCAGGGCCAGCTCAACCTGATCATCATCGTGCCCGAGTGGCAGGGCAAGGGACTCGGCCGCACACTCATCGACCTTTCGCGCGCCGAGCTCGCCAAGGCAGGCTGCACCAAGTTCTTCCTGATGAGCGACTGCAACTCCGATTGGCAGTTCTACGAGCACCTCAACATGAAGCGCATCCTGGAGGATCACAGCCAAGACACCGGCGACGGCTTTATCGTCTACATGTACGGAGGCGACACGCAGGATTAGCCTGTGTGCCGCCTCACGGGCTTTCTCCAAGACAGTCAGCAATCAGCCAAGAGAGCTAACAGGGTGCGCTCTCCTCGACAGTAGGGACATTCATCCTGCGAAGCGTGATATAGATGACCGCGCGGACACTCAACCGTCTCAGACAGATACAGGGCGAGCAGGCGCGCCCATGTGCGCGCATCAAGGCGCTCATGCGCTTTGCCAAAGAGCGACCGGCGGAAAGCCTCGCCCATAAGGTTGCCAAAGTCATTGATCGCAAGAGCGTAACTAGGGACAACATATCCGATCAGCGTCCCCACAAAGGAGCTGCGCCCATTGCACACGCAGCTATTGAGCGGAAGAGCCGGAATATCGTCGTCTAGGTCAAAAATTCTAGGTCCAGCTCGCCAGAACTGTACGGATGAATTCCGCGATTGAGCATCTTGAAGATATGGACCGCGAGTCCAAAGTCGTCCGTCTGAGGTGTAAACACCGGGGCATTCGTGGCGGCTGCCAGGCTCTCGAAATCGCTGATGCCGGCTATCTCCATGAGCTAAAGCACTCGGAGGCAATATAGCCGGGAGCGGCGCATGCAGTCCTATGTGTCACATCCGAAAGCGTAAAGCTATACGAGCGCTTGATCGTATCCATGCCCGCACGCGCCGAAACCTCGCAGCCCTTCTGCCCGTTGAGCACGCACTCGAGTAGCGCATCGTATGCGCGCTGGGCTTCGGGGGCCAGGTGCGCTCTGTTAAACATGCCCTCGGGTCGCACGTTTCCCTTCGAGTCGATCATACAAGCCCCCAATCTGTTTGGTTTCCCCAGATTGTGAGCCCGCACACCCAAGCCGCACGGCCCGCCGTTCAGCTGAAACCACCTGCCAAAAAGGGACAGGTTTATTTTGGTAGGTTTTATCTGGGCAAACGCCCAAGCCGCCACACAAAAAGCCCGCCGGCCATTGAAGCCGGCGGACTTTCATTTACGGATAATCAAACCCTGTTTACCAAGGAGCTACTACTTGTGGCGCGCCTTGGGCTGCTGCTGGGTGATGCAGTGGATGTTGCCGCCGCCGTAGATAACCTCGCGAGTCATGATACCGATGACTTCACGGTCCGGATAAGCAGCCTGGATATCCTTGAGCGCCTGGGCGTCGTTGGGGTCACCGAACTGCGGCACAAGCACCGCTCCGTTGATGGGCAGGAAATTGAGATAGCTCGGCTCGAAGGCGTCCTCGGGGGTACGCGGCAGCACGCCCTCGACGGGATCAATCGTGCTGGCCTCCTCTTCGGTCATATATACCGAAGTCGCAGGCATGATCACCTTGTGGATCTTGAGCTTGCGACCCTTGGCATCCGTGGACTCGGAGAGCGTCTTGTACGCCTCCTGGCACTCCTTGTAGAACTTATGGTTGGGATCATCGGTCCACATGCAGCAGACCTCGCCGGGCGCACTAAAGCATGCGACGTCGTCCACATGACCGTTCGTTTCGTACGGATCGATACCGTCCTTGATCCAGATAACCTTTTCGATACCGAGATACTCAGAGAGCTTCTCCTCAATCTGCTCCTTGGTGTACTGCGGGTTGCGGTCCTCGTTGAGCAGACACATCTCGGTGGTCACGACGGTGCCTTGACCATCACAGTTGAACGAGCCACCCTCGAGGATGTAGTCCTCGGGACGATAACGGTTAACCTGCTCAAGCTGTGCCACCTGCAGGCCAATGGAAGCATCCTTGTCC
>DBGFJU010000063.1:0-5608 GCA_048529485.1 Collinsella aerofaciens
CCCGCTCACCGGATGGCAGCTCTCGCCGATGTTTGGCGCCGCGGCCATGAGCCTGTCGAGCGTGTGCGTCGTAAGCAATGCTCTGCGTCTGCGAACCTTTAAACCATCAGTTGCGGTGAAATAAGGCGTAACATGCTTAGCTAAACCGCTATTTAGTCCGTATTCCACCGCAACTTTAGGTACTCAACGAAAAGGAGATAATCATGAACTACATCGTTAAAACGTCTGGCCTTATGTGCGGCCACTGCGACGCTACGGTCGAGACGGCACTGCTCAACGTTGCCGGCGTGACCGACGCCGATGCCGATCACGAGACTCAGACCGTACAGGTGGAGTGCGCCGACACCGTGACCGCTGAGCAGCTCGCCGCCGCCGTCGAGGCCGCCGGCGAGAAGTTCCACGCCCTGTCCGTGACCGCCGCGTAGCAGCTGCGCACCAACAGACACCGCTGCCCAACCAGCCCCTCAGAAGTTGCGGTGAAATAGTTCCGGTTTAAACGCTTTAAGCCTTCAATCAGGAACTATTTCACCGCAACTGAGGGTGAGGCATTTGAAGGATTGACCAGAAACGAGGACTCGCCATGATGGCAGACCATAAATCGGTGACCCGCATGCTCAAGACGGCGCGCGGGCAAATCGACGGCATCCTGCGGATGGTGGAGGAGGACCGTTACTGCGTCGACATCTCCACGCAGCTCATGGCCACGCAGGCGCTCATCGCCCGCATCAACGCCGATGTGTTGAAGGCACACATCGAGGGCTGCGTCGCCTCGGCCATCGAATCGGGCGACGAGGAGCTCAAAGCCGCCAAGCTCGCCGAGATCGAACGCGTCGTCGACAAGCTCGCCAAGTAATTGGTGCAAGGGGGACAGGTACGTTGCACCACCTTGGTGCAGATTAACCTGTCCTCAATGCACCAAAAGGGGTATAAAGGCGTGCAGCATATCGAACGAAAGGCAATTCGCATGAATGACTTTATGAAGGGTCGCAACGGCGCCGACGAACTCACCGTCGTGTTGGGCTTCGCAGGCATTTTCATCGCGATGATCGGATCGATGGCCCGTATTCAGTGGCTCAGCTGGATCGCCATCGCCGTTATCGTGATTGGCGTGCTGCGCGGCCTGTCCAAAAACACCGACGCGCGCCGCAAGGAGAACGATGCCTTTGTCACGGCGACCGCGAACGTCCCCGGCCTAGGCAAGTTCGTCGCCAGCTTGGGCGGCGGGACTGCAGCTGCCAACGCCTCGCGCACGGCCGGCACCAGCAAGGAAGACTTTGAACGTGCCAAGCGCACGGCCAAGAAGATGTGGAAGGGCCGCAAGACCACAGCGTACCTTAAGTGCCCCAACTGCGGTCAGATGCTGTCCGTCCCCAAGGGCAAGGGCAAGATCCGCGTCACCTGCCCCAAGTGCCATGCCAAGATGGAAACGCGCTCCTAGCCGCTACACCATAGGACAAAATAAAAGCCGAGGCCTCGCACTGGGACCTCGGCTTTTTGCATGGGGCGACAGCATGCGACGGTGAATCTGTCGTTTCCGTCACGCCGGCGCCTACGCCACTCCGTCGCGGGCGAGCTCCTCGGCCAGCGCCTCTGCAGGCATGGCCATAATCGCGTCGAGCTCCGCGTCAACCTCAGGGATACGCTTGACCTTGAGCTTGCGCACCAAGTCACCGCGGCACATCACATGCATCGGCTCACGCAGAGCGCACAGGTCATCGAGCGGGTTCTCGCGCGTCACCAGAATATCGGCAGCCTTGCCGCACTCGATCGTACCGGTCTCGTCACCCAGGCCCAGCAGCTCGGCATTGACCTGCGTGGCCGTGTGCAGCGCAAACGCATTGCTCACGCCCACGTACTTGGCAAAGTAGGCTACCTCGCGCCACATGTCGTACTGCGTCACGAACGGGCAGCTCGAGTCCGTGCCCAGGCCCACCTTAACGCCGGCATCCAGGGCGGCGCGAGCGCTCTCGATAATGCCCGAGCACACAATGTCACCGTTCTTCTTTTGCGTGTCGGTCGAATGGGTCTTTTCCGGATCGAGCAATACAAACGGCAGCGCCGGGCTGATCGTGCAGGTCACGCTCGGCGCGCGCCCCTCGAGCTGTGTTCCCGCGGCACCGCGGTACAGCTCCAGAATCTCGGGCGTCAGAGGAGCGCCGTGCTCGATCGTATCGACGCCGGCCTGAAGCGCAGCGCGTACGCCCTCGGTGCTCTCGACATGGGCCATGACCGGAAGGCCAACCTCGTGCGCCGCCTTGCACGCCGCAGCGGCGACATCGACCGGCATGCGTAGCACGCCCGGCTCGCCTACTTCGGTCGCGTCGAACACGCCGCCTGTCACGAACAGCTTGATGACGTCGGCACCACGCGCGTACAAGTCGCGCACCTGTTCGGCCGCCTCGGCGGGGCTGTTAGCCACCTGCGCAAAGAGGCCCGCACCGTGGCCACCCGGCACCGTGACACCCGTTCCTGGTGCCACCAGACGCGGACCCTGATACTTACCGGCGTCGATGGCGTTGCGCACGGCAATGTCGGCAAACAGCGGGTCGCCCGCGCCGCGCACCGTGGTCACGCCGCTTGCCAGCTGCTGTTGGGCGCTGCCTTTGAGGATGTGGCGGACGATGGCGCGGCCCACCGGATTATCGAGCTTCTTCATCAGCGCGCCCGCATCGCCCGCCGAGACCGGTTTGCCCGAACCGCACAGATGCACATGCATATTGATGAGGCCCGGCATGAGGTACGCGTCGGCCAGGTCGATAACCTCGGCACCTGCAGGTGCTTGCGCCACGGCGCTCGGACCAATCCAGGTGATGACACCGCGCTCAACGGCCACGGCCATATCGGGCTGCGGCTCCATATGCTCCGAGCCATCCAGAACGGTCGCATTGATAAACAACGTGGGACGATCGGCAGTCGCCATATCGAGCTCCTCCCTCACGATTAACTTGAACATTTGTCCATTATTACCCAGCGCGGCAGGATTGCTGCGGACATATCGGTTAACGGAGAAAGGAGGAGATGCGAAGAACGGAATACATTGCAGTCCCACCCCAGCGACATCCGGGAAATGTCTCGATCTGTAACAGGTAGACCGTCTTTAACCTTCCAAATGTTACAGATTAAGATCTTTTAGCGGCAGCCAACCTTCTGTCTCGATCTGTAACAGTTACGAGGCCAAACGGCCCCTTGTTGTTACAGATCGAGACAAACTCGGTAGGAACAACCACACCCGCGTCAGCCGCACCCCTCAGCACCCATACCACTGCCGTCTCCATTCCTCAGCCAAATCGACCCGCTGCGGAATGCCCGCCAGTCTCAGCTTTTCAGCCAGCTTCCCCGGGTTCTTGAGCTCATCAAACGTAAACCTCAGTACCTTATGTCCGAGCATCGTCAGATGGGACTCCCGTTGACGTTCCGCCACGAATGGGTCGACCGACTCCCGATCCCCACCATCCTGCAGGGTATACTTTCCCTTTCCATCGAGCTCGCCAATCACGCACGCCCCGTCCTCGAGTCTCCAGAAATAGTCGACTCGAAATACCTGATTCGGATTGAGCGGATCACGAAACTCCACCTGCAACTCTGGCACCAGAAACCCGTATGCAATAAAGAACGCTCGGAACCGAGACTCGCCACCGTTTTCGGACAGCCCGTCCGCATACGACGCGATCACCTGCGCTCTGCGATACCCGTGCTTGCCTTCACAATCTATACGAAGCCGCTCACAAAAGTCATCGCGCGATACGCCCTTTGTCCGCAACGCAGAATCGGCAATCGCCAGGCCATACGAAAACGGCGCGCGCAGCAGGCAATCCTCTACCGTGCGCCAAAACGGCGTCGCCCGCACGCCGTCGGCTTGTTCAAGCGCACCCGCCGTCCGCGGACGCAACAGCCGGCATCCTGCACTCAGCGGCACCGAGCAACCTGTCTTAACAAGAAATCGCGGCCCAAGCAGATCACTCGGCACCTCCAGACCCCACAAAAGTGCCGCGTCATAACCCCAAAACGCCCAATCGGGATGAAACTCCGCAAGCCCTCTGATGGTACGTAGTGCTCGCTCCGTCGGCGTCAACGCATCCCAATCATGTTGAAAGCAGAACAGATACGGCTCGGGCTCCGCGATATCATCGGTTTCCACATGACGCCGCAACCACATGAGCTCGGCATTGTCGTGTGTCACAAGCAGCACGCCTTGTTCAGCCGCCTTCGTGAGCCTGGCAAGCATCCTATTCCGCGCCAAGGTGTTACGTGTTGCATGCTTGTGTTTGAAAACGGTATTAGACACTTCCATCACCACCACATCGGACAAATGGACCATTGTCACCGTCGCCTCTGTCGACAAACGTCTTAATCTGTAACAGGAAGACAGTCTTTAAGCCTCTAGTTGTTACAGATCGAGATTTTCAGTCGTGCGGCCGACATTTGTCTCAATCTGTAACAGTTAGACCGATTTTTGGCCCCTTCCCGTTACAGATCGAGACAAAAAGACAGAAGGCAAGGCAGGCGACAACTGCCCATCCCCTACTCCCATTCCTGTTCGTAGATATTGAGCGACTTCACGTACCGTCCCTGGACACCCATGATGTCGCGGACCAGGCGCAAAAAGAAGCTGATGCACGAGGTATCGTAACCGTCCTCTAGGTCCTCGGGATGCACCGCGCCCGGCCCGTCGACCGCCGTGTCGCTCAGGCGCGCGATGTCATACAGGTAGAGCTGCCCCGCCGTCAGCCAGACATCGTCGACGCACGCGAGTCGCAACGCAATTGCGTCATCGTTCCAGTGCTCCTTTTGCACGATATGTGGGTCGTAGGCGTCAAAGCGACGGTCAGTGCGCGTGTCCTTCAGCACGACCATACCAGTCGCGGGATCCTTGTCCAAAATGCCAAAGCGCGAGAAATACTGCGTGTCACGCACCTGCTTAAGTCGCCTGAGCGAAGCAGGAGAAATTGACGCTGGTGGCTCGTCTACATACAGCTCCAACAGCGTCTTGCCGTGGTAATAGGGACGCTCGAACAGCAGCCAATCGGTAAACGCCATGTTGTAGGCCATGATTTCGTTTTGAGAAGGTTCCTCGCAATAGCTGAGCCACGGATCGACGATAATCTCGAACTGCTCGCGCGCCGGCTCCAAGAATTGAAACTTCCGCAGCATCCAAAAGTGAGCCATGTCGGCAATATCGTTGCCGACGGCTTCGGCCAGCTGTGCTCGGTCAAAAACTTGGTCAGTCATGGCATCCTCCTCAAACTGATGGACCTCAATTTGAGCTTACGAGGAGGGCGAGCAACCACTGTCAGCGCGGGCAAAATAGGCCTTCGACTGCAAACCAGATGCTAACCAAACACTTGACGGGACACTTGACCGAATGAGCGCACCGCAAGAAAACCGCAGGTAGACATAGACAGCCAACCCGCCCTTTTGAGCCAGATGCCCGCTACCACCACAGAAAGAGCAGGTGACCACAGCCCAAGAAGTCGACAAATGAACACCCATACGTCGACAAACGAACAGGCGCCCCGCGAAGAGTGTGAACTGCACCCCAAAACTTGGACGGCTTAAATAAGAACTACGCCGCAAGGGACTGTCTCCGGCACTCCTCCGGGGTCAGTCC
>DBGFJU010000064.1:0-32223 GCA_048529485.1 Collinsella aerofaciens
TGTGCTCGATGCCCCGTGTTACCCCGATTTTATCGGCGACGCCTTTGCCGCGATGAGCGTCTGCGAGACGGCTCTGTTTGTGGTCGACGCCGAGGCCGGCCCGCAGCCTACGACGGTTAAGCTCTGGTATGCCGCCGAGGACCTGCGCCTGGCGCGTGCGGTGTTCGTAAACCGCCTGTCGCGCTCCGAGGCCAGCTTTGCGACCACGATGGACCTGCTGCAAGAGCGCTTTGGCACGCGCCTGGGCGCCGTAACCCTTCCCTGGGGCGAGGGCGAGGACTTTGACGGCATCATCGACCTGGTGCGCATGAAGGCGCGCCATTGCAACGGCACCGAAGCCGTTGAGTCGGAGATTCCCGAGGAGTATCGTGCCCAGGCCGAGGAAGCCCATGACCATCTGTGCGAGCTGGTGGCCGAGGCTGACGACGAACTGATGATGAAGTACTTGGAAGGCGAGGAGACGCTGACGCAGGAGGAGCTTGAAGGCCTGCTGTCGAAGGCGATTGCCGAGCGCATCTTTGTGCCGGTCTTTGCGGGCGATTGCATTAAGGAGCAGGGCGTCAACTCGCTGATGGACGACATTGCCACATACTTCCCGGCGCCGACGGACTACGGCGAGATGCCGCTCATCGACGGCGATTCGCTCAAGATTTCGAGCGACGATGATCGTCCGGTGGCGTTTGTGTTTAAGACGTTGGCCGATCCGCAGCAGGGTCGCATCAGCTTTATCAAGGTGCTGACGGGTACGCTTGAGCCGGGTCTTGAGCTGATCAACGCGCGTACCCGCAAGAGCGATCGTCTGGCCCACCTGTATGTGATGTGCGGCCGTGACATGACCGAGGTCGGTCACGCCTATGCCGGTGACATCATCGTGGCGCTCAAGCTGGCTGCCGAGACGGGTGACACACTCTCCATTACCGGTAAGGTCGAGGCGGCGGCGTTTAAGTTCCCCAACTCGCAGTACCGCATTGCCATCGAGGCCGAGAACCGTGGCGACGAAGAGAAGCTCTATACGTTTATCGAGAAGGCGTGCAAGGCTGATCCGACCATGAGCATCGATCGTGACGAGGAGACCGGCCAGACCATCATTTCGGCGGTGGGTGAGGCGCAGGTTTCGGTGCTGCTCAACCGTTTGGAGGATCGCACCAAAGTCGTGGCCAAGAGCGTGCCGATCCGCATTCCGTATCGCGAGACCATTCGCCGTACGGCAAGTGCCCAGGGCCGCCATAAGAAGCAGACCGGCGGCGCCGGTCAGTACGGCGACTGCTGGCTGCGCGTGGAGCCGCTCATTGGGCCCGACGGCACGAGCGACGGCTATGAGTTTGTGGACGAGGTCGTGGGCGGCCGCATTCCGCGCTCGCTGATCCCCGCCGTGGACAAGGGCGTCCAGGAGACCATGAAGGACGGCATCATTGCCGGCTATCCGCTCACGGGCATTTGCGTGGCTGTGTACGACGGCTCGTATCACAGCGTCGACTCCAACGAGATGGCGTTTCGCGCGGCGGCTCGCATCGGCCTGCGCAAGGCATGCGCCGATGCCGACCCGGTGGTGCTGGAACCCATCGAGGAAATCACGGTGACTATCCCCGAGAGCTACGCCGGCGCCGTGATGGGCGACATCTCGGCATCGCGCGGTCGCGTGACGGGCATGGAGACCGATGAGCGCGGCGATACCGTGGTTATTGCCCAGGCGCCGCTGGCCGAGCTGACGGATTACTCGACGCGCCTGCGCTCTATCACGCGCGGCACGGGTGACTTTACCATGAAGCCCGCAGGCTATGAGCAGGTGCCTTATGACGTTCAGGCCAAGCTGGTCGAGCGCTATGAGGAGGGCCGCGCCAAGTAACGCGTGGTTTTGCCTGCAATATAGGTGCTGACGAAAAGGCCGCCCTGGGTAACCGGGGCGGCCTTATTTGATCCCTTGAGGACGGAGGAAAACGGATCATTTTTTGGGTTACGGGCGGCGCGGTCGGCACTAGTCTCCGGATGCCTGGTTGCGGCCGGTGGCGTAGTCGATCTGCACGTGCGGCTGCAGGTTGTAGCAGTATACGTGGAAGCAGAGGGTCTTGCCGTGGTCCTCGACCGATTGCGCCTCAAGGCGCACGCCGCGGCAGACAAGCTCCTCTTCGTTGTACATGGGCGTGACGCGGTAGAGAACATGGTTGCCCGTATCGCGAATATAGTTGAGAATCTGCTCTTCAAACGGCAGCATGCCCGTTTCGTTGAGATAGCGCGTGCCGGTGAGGAGATTTTTGCGGTTGGCGTTTTCGCCGCAGAGCGACCAGGCGATAAGGTGGCAGCGGTTGTAGAGGCTCTGGCCCGGAATAAAGTCGTAGCGCTGCTGATGCCATCCGGCGGGGTGGATACGCGAGATGTCGCCGCGCTTGCCCTGACCGAGCGACTCGGAGCCCACGCAGGCAAGCGCTTTGCGTGTGCGGCCCAAGCTGTCGAGCTTGGAGAACTTTTTAAAGCAGCCCTCTTCTGCAGCGCGTTCGTATTCATCGAGTGTGAATGACGGCGTGCCGAGCGGGTGCGTGCTGTCGGCACGAAGAGCAACGTAAGGATTGCCGGCGTAGTCGGGAATGCTGCTGAGATATACGCCGCGGGCGCGGTCGAGATCGGGGTTTTCGACCTCGTCGATGGGGGTGGCGGCGCTGTTTGCGGAAGCGTCGTCATCGGTGTCGGTTGCGGCGGAATCGGAGCTACCGCCAGAGTCTTGGCTATTTTGAGAGTCCGAGGAGCCTGCTGTTCCCGATTCGAGTCGGGCAACCAGGTCTGCCTCGTCGTCGGTGCGGCTGGGACTTTCGTTTTGTTTCTCGGCCAGAGCTACCGCCTGCTCATCGCTTTGCGGCGACAGCAACTTGGGCGCTCCGTCGAGCGATCCCGTAAACAGCGCAAACCCCAGCACCACGGCGGTGCCGATGGAAAGTGCTTGCTTGTAGGCGGACTTGCGCGACATGGAGGCTCCTGGATGGACGGTTGGGAATCTACCAGTCTAGCAGGAGCCGGCAGGGGCCGTTCTGTCGAACAAATACTTAAGATTTGGGACAAACGCTACGGATTCAATTGCCTCATATTTGACGTATGGTTAGATCGAGGTGGAACCGAGCCAATTGAGTTTACATTCGAGAATGCGCTGCTCACCTGGCGTGCTGCTGCCATCGAGTAGCGCGAGGAGCATCTCGGCCGCCTCTCTGCCTTCCTGGTCGACGGGCTCGATGATCGTGGAGACGGTCGGCGTGGTGAGGTTGGTCCAGTCTTCGCAGTTGAGTCCCAAAAGACCGATTTGCTGCGGAAGTAGATGGGCCATGGGCTGGAGAGCCTTGTAGACACGGGGAAGTGCCCACTGATTTTGCACGAAGATAAGGGTTCGCTTGGCGGGGTTGAACTTGTATTTAAAGTACTCGGTAAGCTCACCGACCGACGGCTTGTTGTGGTCGATGGGAATCGCTTTGTAGAGCTGTCTGTTCGCTGCCAGCGCCTCGGCATACCCCTGAAAACGCTCCATGCGGGTGCGCATTTCGGTCATGTTGGCGGCAATGGAAAAGAAATCTTCGTAACCGGCGTCGAGGAGTGCCTGCGTGGCGTTGTACACACCGTCGTAAAGGTTGGTTTTGATCCAGCTGGTACCTGGGCTATAGATGGCCGCATCGAAAAAGACGACGGGCTTACCGGCGCGCTTGATGCGGTCATGGACGGCCTTGAAATTTGCCGTGGGCTGGATGATAAAGCCATCGACGCCCAGCGAGAGCATTTTGTCGACATACATGAGCTCGGTTTCGGGGTTAAAGTTGCTCGTGCAAACGACCGTCTGGTAGCCCGCGGGGAGCATGACCTGCTCCATGCCGTTGAGGACGAGGCCCGCCCACTTGTTGGTGTTATCCAAAATGATAATGGCGATGACGTGGGTCTGTTTGCCGGTGAGTGTTTGCGCCTGGGCGTTGGGGACGTATCCCAGCTCCTTGATGACGCGCGCAATCTTTGCCTGCGTCTTCTCGCTAAGCTTTTCTCGTTTGTCGTTGAGGTAATACGAGACGCTTGCCGTCGAGGTTCCCGCCTCTCGAGCGACGTCTGCGATCGTAACGCGCTGTTTTGCCACAGCGACTCCTTCCGACAGATGAGCATTTTCCAACATGATGACTTTGAGTCTTGGTGTGGGATGCGCTTCGGTGAGCGACCTTTTCCTTTCATATGAGTATGCAACAAATGCGGTATACGGGTGGGGTTGAAATTTGTGACCGGCATGCGCATCTGCCGTCTACCGAGAAAATCAAATACTTCTTGACTTTTGAAATCGAGGGTAAAATCGCAGGATTCATTTTTGGTTAAACGCATAACTAAATCGCATAACTAATGCCCTGACCTGCGCGTTTACCGAAATAAGCTGGCATTAAGAAAAACGAGCACCTATATTGGTCTTGTCGAAAAGACAGCAAGTCCAAACGGCAGGGGATGCTCCGGAGGCCTCCGCAAACGGTGTCTTGCGCACGCAACTCTATGAAAAGAGGGAAGCAATGAAGATCGTAGGCGTTGCCGCCTGTACCGTGGGTATCGCCCACACGTATATGGCCCAGAAGGCGATTCAGGATGAATGCGCCGCCCGTGGCATCGAGTGCAAAGTCGAGGCTCAGGGTGGCCTGGGTATCGAGAACGAGCTGACGCAGGAAGACGTGGATTCCGCCGACCTGGTGCTCGAGTCCGTCGACGTGGGCGTCGAGAACGAGGATCGTTTTGAGCAGAAGATGGCCGAGGGAAAGTTCCTGAAGGTCGGCACCTCGGATGTAATCGCCGATCCGGTGAAGATCATTGACCAGGCCGTTGAGATTATCAAGGCGACGGGCGGCGCCGTTGACGCGCCCAAGGCCGAGGCCAAGGCAGAGAAGAAGGCCGTCTCCGCTGCCCCGCAGGCCCCGACACCGGCGTCCAAGCAGTCTATCTTTGCCGATCCTGGTAAGACGCTGCTCAATGCATTCAATACCGGCGTTTCCTATTTTATCCCCATCGTCGTTATCGGCGGCGTGTTTCTCGCCTTCTCGCTGGCATCCGGTACCGCCGGCGCCAACGGCATGGAGGTTACGAACCCGCTGATGGTGAGTCTTAACACCATCGGCATGGCCGGCATCTCCATGATGATCCCGGTGCTTGCGGCATACATCGCCTACTCGATGGCCGGCAAGCCCGCGCTCGCCCCCGGTTTTGTCCTGGGCTACCTGGTCAACAACGCAGTCGTTACCCCTAACGGCAACAGCGTTTCGACCGGCTTCTTGGGCGCCATGATCATGGCGGTCATCTGCGGCTACTTTGTCCGCTGGATGAAGACCTGGAAGGTCAACAACACCATCCAGACCATCATGCCCATCCTGATCATCCCGATTCTGACCTCGCTTGTCCTGGGCATGGCCTATATCTACATCCTGGCCACGCCGCTTGGCTTTGTGATGGACTGGCTCACCGGCGTGCTCGGCAGCCTGCAGGGCGGTTCCGCAGTTGTCCTGGGTCTGGTCATTGGCGTTATGACCGCCTTCGATATGGGCGGCCCCATCAACAAGACCGCTTCGACCTTCACCATGGCCATCATGGCCTCCGGCATCTATGGCCCCAACGGCATGTTCCGCGTCGCCGTCGCCATTCCCCCGATTGCCTGCGGCCTTGCTGCGCTCATCGCCAAGAACAAGTTCGATGACGCCGATCGCTAGATGGGTATCTCCGCACTGTTCATGGGCTGCATCGGCATTACCGAGGGCGCTATCCCCTTCGCGGTCAAGGACCTTGGCCACACCCTGCCCGGCATCTGCATCGGCTCTGCCGTGGGCGCGGCGCTCGCCGCCTTCCAGGGTATCGACTGCTACGTCCCGCACGGTGGCTTTATCGTCGCCCTTGCCACCAACAACGTCGCGCTGTTCTGCCTGGACATCGTGATTGGCGCCGTGGTCGCCGCTGCAATCCTGATTGCCATGAAGCCCACGCTCGACAAGCAGGCCAAGTAAACCTTTAAGGACTCCGGTTGTGCGGAGGGATGGATTTGACTCCGCACAACCGCCCCTACACAACAAAATCCATCCGTACTGATAGGGCCCACATCTGGGTCCCAGGGAACTTTTGTCAAAAATCCTCTGGAGAAGGAGAACAAAATGTCCAACCTCACCATCCGCCAGGCCGTTCAGGGCATGCTCAAACTGCAGGATAGCGGCGATCACGCAACCATGGTCGGCATTGGCCCCATGAGCCCCAACCTGATTCAGGCCGTGTTCGAGCTTGCCAAGGACGAGGATTTCCCGCCCATGTTTATCGCCAGCCGCAACCAGGTCGATATGGACGAGATGGGCGCCGGCTACGTCAACGGTTGGGACCAGACGCGCTTTGCCGCCGACATCAAGAAGGCCGCCGACGAGGTGGGTTACACCGGTCCGTACTACCTGTGCCGAGATCACGGCGGTCCGTGGCAGCGCGACGAGGAGCGTAACGCTCACCTGCCCGAGGACGAGGCCATGGAGCTCGCCCGCAAGTCCTTCGTCGCCGACATGGAGGCAGGCTTTGACCTGCTGATGGTCGACGCCACCAAGGATCCCTATCAGATCGGCAAGGTTATTCCGCTCGACGTGGTGCTTCGCCGCACGATCGATCTTATCGACTACCTTGAGCGGTACCGTCGCGAGCATAACCTGCCCGAGGTCGCCTATGAGGTCGGTACCGAGGAGACCAATGGCGGCTTGACCTCTACCGATAAGTACGAGGAGTTCATTTCTCAGCTGCAGCCCGAGCTCGAGAAGCGCGGCTGCCCCATGCCCACCTTTATCGTCGGCCAGACCGGCACCCTTACCCGCTGGACGGAGCAGGTCGGTCACTACAACTTCAAGAACGCCCGCGAGCTTGCCGATATGGCCAAGCGCTATGGCGTGGGCCTGAAGGAGCACAACGCCGACTATCTGGACGACGCGACGCTGCTCGAGCACATCCCGGCACACGTGACCGCCTCCAACGTCGCTCCGCAGTATGGCACCGAGGAGACCCGCGCCTACCTCAAGCTCTGCGCCACCGAGCAGATCCTGGTCGACAACGGTCTGTGCGATGACCCCTCCGACCTGTATCACACGCTGCTGGTCAAGGCTATCAAGACCGAGCGCTGGCGCAAGTGGATGACTGGCGACGACGTCAACCTGCAGGTCGATGACATCCTTGCCGACGATGAGCTCAGCCTGAAGATCCTGGATGTCTCCGGCCACTATGCGTTCAACGATCCCGAGGTCAAGGAGCAGGTCGAGAAGCTCTATCGCAACCTCGCTGCCCAAGACATCGACGGCAAGCGCTTTGTGATCGAGCACATCAAGCGCCCGATCAAGCAGTACGTCGTCGGTCTTAACCTCAAGGGCGTCACGAGCCGCATCGAGGCCGCTCTTGCCGAGTAAGTAGCTTTTCCTACGCGACGCCGGGCCTGGGGCATGTCCCAGCTGCAGGCCCGGCACATGGGACAAAGGGGCAGTCCCTTTGTCCCATTCTTTTGAGTTTTAGCTTCCTTTGAAGGGGTTCACCATGAAGTTCTTTATCGATACCGCCAATCTGGACGAGATTGCCGAGGCCAAGAGCTGGGGCTGCCTGGCCGGTGTTACCACCAACCCGTCCCTGTACGCCAAGACCGGCGGCAAGCTTGCCGACTTTGAGCCGCATATGCTCAAGATTGCCGAGCTCTGCGAGGGCCTGCCCGTTTCCGCCGAGTCTACCGCTACCACTGCCGAGGGTATGATCGAGGAGGGCAAGCGCCTTGCCGCCCTCGCCCCCAACATCGTGGTCAAGCTTCCCGTGTGCGAGGCCGGCCTTGCCGCCTGCCGTGCGCTGGCCGATGCTGGCGTGCGCGTCAACATGACGCTCGTCTTCTCGCCGACGCAGGCCCTTATGGCCGCCAATGCCGGTGCTCGCTACATCAGCCCGTTTGTGGGGCGCTTCGATGACATCGCCGAGGACGGTATCTCGCAGCTCGACAATGTTGTGACTTGCATCAAGAACTATGACTGGACCGGCAAGAACGTCGACGACACCGTTGAGATCATCACCGCTTCGGTCCGCACGCCCAACCATGTGACCCAGGCGGCGCTGCTTGGTGCCGACATTGCGACCGTCCCCATGGCCGCTCTTAAGAAATGCTTGCATCACCCGCTGACCGACCAGGGCCTTGCCTCTTTTGAGGCTGATTGGCAGAAGGTCGTCGCTCAGGCTTAACGAGTGGATTGCCCCGGCATCGCGTCATCCGGTGCCGGGGTTGTTCTCAAGAGAGGAATTCGTATGACCAACCAGGAGCTGGCGAAGGTCGCCAATGAGGTCAGGAAGGGTGTCGTGACTGCGGTTCACGCGGCCAAGTCGGGACATCCGGGTGGATCGCTCGGTGCTGCCGACATCATGACGTATCTGTACTTTGAGGAAATGAATATCGATCCTGCTGACCCTCACAAGGCCGATCGCGATCGCTTTGTGCTCTCCAAGGGTCACGCGGCGCCGGGCCTGTATTCGGTGTTGGCAAATCGCGGCTCTTTTCCCGTCGAAGAGCTCGAGACGCTCCGCCATATTGGCAGCCGACTGCAGGGCCATCCCAACATGAACGACACCCCGGGCATCGATATGTCCACCGGATCGCTCGGTCAGGGTATCTCCGCCGCGGTTGGAATGGCACTCGCCGCAAAGCACTGGGGTGACAGCTACCGCGTCTACACGTTGCTGGGCGACGGCGAGTGCGAGGAGGGCCAGGTGTGGGAGGCGGCCATGTTTGCCGGCAACCATGCGCTCGACAATCTTGTTGCCGTCGTCGACCACAACGGCTTGCAGATTGACGGCACGATCGATGAGGTCAACTCGGCCATGCCGCTCGCTGACAAGTTCCGCGCCTTTAAGTGGCATGTGATCGAGCTAGCCGATGGCAACGACATGACACAGATTGAGGCGGCTTTCGCCGAGGCTCGTGAGGTGACCGGCGTGCCCGTCGCTATCATCGCCGAGACGGTGAAGGGCAAAGGCGTCTCCTTTATGGAGAACCAGGTTGGCTGGCATGGCAAGGCGCCCAACGATGAACAGTTTGAGCAGGCCATGGCCGAGCTTGCGGCAGCAGGAGAGGAGCTCTAATGGCAGAGGTCAAAAAAGTCGCCACGCGCGTAAGCTACGGCGAGGCGCTCGTCGAGCTGGGCAATGAGCACGATGACTTTGTAGTGCTCGATGCCGACCTGGCTGCCGCTACGCAGACGGGTAAGTTTAAGGCTGCGCACCCTGAGCGCTTCTACGATGCCGGCATTGCCGAGAGCAACTTGATGGGGCTCGCCGCCGGCATTGCGACCACGGGCCACGTCGCCTTTGCGAGCACCTTTGCCATGTTCGCCGCCGGCCGCGCGTACGAACAAGTGCGTAATTCCATTGGCTATCCGCACCTCAACGTCAAAATCGGTGCCACGCATGCGGGTATCTCGGTCGGTGAAGACGGCGCCACGCATCAGTGCTGCGAGGACATCGCGCTCATGCGCACGATCCCGGGTATGACGGTAATCGTTCCCGCCGATGACATCGAGGCTCGCGCTTGCGTGCGCGCCGCCTATGAGTTTGAGGGACCGGTCTACATGCGCTTCGGACGCCTGGCAACGCCGGTCATTAACGATCACGAGGACTATGAGTTCAAGATTGGTCGCGGCGTGGTCGTGCGCGAGGGGTCCGATGTGACCATCATCGCTTGTGGCCTTATGGTCGCTGAGGCGCTTGAGGCTGCCGAGGCGCTCGCTGCCGATGGTATCGATGCCGAGGTCATCAATATGCACACGATCAAGCCGCTTGATGAGCGCCTGGCGGTTGCCAGCGCCAAGAAGACTGGTCGTGTGGTCACTGCCGAGGAGCATTCGATTATCGGTGGTCTTGGCGAGGCCGTGGCCTCGGTGCTCGCGGAGCAGCATCCGGTGCCGATGCGTCGCGTCGGCGTGCGCGATGTGTATGGCGAGTCCGGCCCTGCGGTCGATTTGCTGCACAAGTACGGTTTGGACGCCGACGGCATCGAAGCTGCGGTCAGGTCCGTGTTGTAAGGAAGGTTTCCATGGGATTTGTATCTGCCAACCAAGTGACAATCGGGTATACCGCCGCCTCGCGCGAGGACGCCCTGCATTATTTGTCCGAGCAGGCCATCGAGCTCGGCTTTGCCGATGACGCATCTGCCGTAGAGGCCGCCTTCATTGCTCGCGAGAACGAGGCCGAGACCGGCCTTGTCGCCGGTTTTGCCGTTCCGCATGCCAAAAGCGACGCGATCCACACGCCGGGCGTTGCCGTGCTTAAACTGACCGAACCCGTTGAATGGCCGAGCTTCGATGGGGTGCCCGTCGATGTTGCGCTCGCGCTGTACGTGCCCGCCGGCGAGGCCGGAACTACGCACCTGCGTCTGCTCTCCAAGGCTGCCGTGATGCTGATGGACGCCGGCTTCCGTGACAAGGTGCGCGCGAGCACCGATCCCGTTGAGATTGCGGAGCTCATCAATAGCGGACTCGAAGACTAGGACGGTCATCCCGTTCAATCAATCGATCCTTCTCCAAGGAAAAGGGCCGCGACGCCATATAGGTGTCGCGGCCCTGTTTGCGTTTCCCCAGATAAAACCTGCCAAAATAAACCTATCCCTTTTTGGCAGGCTAATCGTGAGTTATTTCACCGCAACTTAGGGCACGGTTAGGAAGTGTGCACCTTAAAGAGTGGAGCCCTTGATTAGAGAGGTCGCGCTCATCTCTCTAAATGTCTCTCTAAAGAGAAGGCTGGTTAGAGAGATAGCATTAGGCAATCTAGCAGCGAATTCGATACATCTCTCTTAATGCCTCTCTAAAACAAGGCGCTTATCTCTCTAAAGTTAGAGAGATAAGCGCCTTGTTTTAGAGAGACGGAATGCCAAAATTCGTCCGTCAGCTACCATCTGCCAAAAATGACGGATAAAGGGCTCATCGAAGTAATGGGTTCATCGACGAGCCGCAACCGCCGCTATCGGAAGAAGTAGATGCAGCCGAATTGCCCCTCTATCGTCTCTCGAAGTTTGATGGGTGCTAGAGGGGCGACTGCCTTGCGATATTTTCCCAAGATAAAACCTGCCAAAACAAACCTGTCCCTTATTGACAGGTCAGTTAACGCAGTCCAGGTTGAGCATATGTGAGCGAGCGGGCTCCGGGTGCGGTAAGGTGACGTGAAACAAGCGGGCGCTGACCTTTTGGTCGCGCCCGTGAAGTTGAACGTCAGATTGCCGTGCCCGGAGCCCGCGCAGCGCCGAGCAGTTACGCCGTTTGTAAAACGGCGTAATCTAAAGGTTCATGTTGCCGTGAATGTAGGGGGTGACCTCGGGGGAGATATGGTCGCAGCCCAGCTCGCGCAGCGCGGACTCGATAACGGCGGGCAGCGGGGTTTTGCCCTCGGCATCGACGGCGTTGCCACCGAGGGCAGCAATCTTGGCGACATCTGCGGGTGCGGCCTCGATATGCATGCAGCCGCCGATCAAGCGCGCGCGTACCTGTGCCAGATCAAGATCGTGCAGGTAATCCTCGCAGGCGCGGATTAAATCGACCTTCTCGCGCGTAAGCTCCTCGCCCGTGGGGACGCGGGTGGCAAGACATGCTCCCGCCGGCAGGTTCCAAACGGGATAGCCCCATGCGCGCAGCAGCTCGCGCTCTTCGTCCTTGGTAAAGCCGACCTCCATAAGGGGTGAGCGTACGCCGAGCTCTTCTGCCGCACGCATGCCGGGGCGGTAGTCACCGCGATCGCTTGCATTGCTGCCATCGATGACGGTGGGAAAGCCGAGCGACTTGGCGTGGTTGACGATGGCGGTAAAGCCGGCGTGCTTGCAGTGGTAGCAGCGATTAGCATCGTTGCAGGCCACTTGGGGGAGCTGCAGCTGATCCACCGAAAGATTGAGCACGGGGAGCTTAAAATGCGGCCCCTCATTGGCCTGCCCATCAACGGACTGCTCAAACGAAGCCTGCTCGGGCGTGCCGATGAGCGGCGTGGTGAGATGGACGAGAAGAGTATTGGTAGGCATGACGCGGGCGCATACGGCGGCCAAAAAGCTGCTGTCAACGCCGCCGGAAAACCCGATAGCCACGCGCCCGTATGCCAAAAGCAGCTGTTCGAGCGCCGATAGCTTGTCTTGAAGCTCCTCTGCGGGTGCCGTGGTGTCTAAAATCATGAAACGGTCCTTATCGTTGAGTACTCGATCGAAAACTATAATCCTAATGCGTTACTTGCCATAAGACTTCTATCTGTGTAACGAAAGTGCAATATGGTATATACGTTATATACAAGTTGCCAAATGCGGTAGAGTTGCGGCAATACGACAGCGAGAGTCGATGGGGGACCGATATGATCAAGGCTGTTATTTTTGACATGGATGGAACGCTGGTCGATACCGAGCGTTTGGGGATTAAGGCCTGGAAGGCAGGCGCCGCTGAGCTGGGGCTCGCGATTGATGAAGCGCTGATCCATCAGTTTATCGGCCGCACGCTGCCCGATGTTATGGACATCCTTGATAAGCATTACGGCAGCCATGAAACCACCGAGGCGATCTATCGTCGCCACAAGGAGATTCGCGACGAGATGGTCAAGACCGAACTGGAACTTAAGGCCGGTGCCGCCGAGTGCCTAGACGAGCTGCTGGCTGCGGGCTATCACGTGGGTCTAGCGACGTCGTCGCGCCTCGTTACGGCCGAGCGCAACCTTAAGATGGTCGGTCTTTTTGACAAGTTTGAAACGGTAACGTGTGGCGAGGACGTCGTGCACGGCAAGCCCGACCCCGAGATGTATCTGCTCGCCTGCGAGCGCGCGGGCTTTGCTCCCGAGGAATGTGCCGTGGTCGAGGATTCGCGCAACGGTTGCGTCTCGGGCATTACGGCCGGCTGCCATGTCTTTGCCGTCCCCGATATCGTGCCGCTGCCGCAGGACGTGGTGGATGGCTGCGAGGCCGTGCTCGATACGTTGTTCGACCTGGCGGCGGCAATCAAGGCTGTGCGCTAGAAAATTGCGGCGTTAAAACGAGCGATTGCTCACGTTTACGCTTAAGCAAAAGGGGCCCGGCAATGGTCGGGCCCCTTTTGCTTAAGCGGCGACTTAGCATACTCGCGGGCGTGCTATAGATACGCACCGAGGTTGATGGCCGTGGCGTCGGTCTGGCTGCTTGCCTGGGTGCTGGCGCGTTCCAGCAGGAACGGCCGCACGAGTTCTTGGCGGTTGATGTCCTCGATGGCCGTGACCGCGGTGACGGTGCGCGCGGCAGAGCTGACGTGGATATGCTTGGTCTTTGCCGGGGCCTTGTTCTCGATTTGCTCCATGAGCAATTGAACGCCCTTGCGGCCAATCTCGTAGCCCGGGGGCGCTACCGTAGTGAGCGGGACCGATCCACTCCAAGCGAGCGGGTTGCCATCGCAGCCTGCTACGCGTACTTGCCCGGGGACAGAGATGCCCTTGTCGACCAGCGCCGAGATAACGCCCGAGGCCAACACGTCGGTCAGGCCGACGACAAAATCGGGGCGTTCGTTCGCGGGGCGCTCGGCGATTTGGGCACCGATGCCGTAGCCGTCGGCAGCGGTATTCCATTCGCCGGCGTCGATGACTTCGATCTTGATATCGGGGTGCAGGGCGAGGGCCTTGTGAATGCCAAGCACGCGTAGGGTGAGCTGCATAAATGCTGCTCGGCCGACGACGACAATATGGTGTGCGCCGCGGGCGATGGCGAGCTCGGCAATGATGCGACCTTGGGCCTCGTTGTCGGCCGCTACGTAGTAGCCGGGCTCGGAACAGTGGATGTCCAGATGGACGATCGGCACGGGCATTTTAGTCATGGCCGGATGCCAGTCGGGGGACGCCATGGGCTGAACCATGACGCCGGACATCTGGGTGCCCATAAAGTAGCGCAGGTAATGGTTCTCGAGAATATCGTCATTATCGGCGTTGGCGATGAGCAGGTCGTAGCCGTGCTTGCGGGCCTCGTTGTGGGCGCCGCTGGCGATTTGGAGCGAAAAGCCGTGGTCGAGACGGGGGAGCACCAGGCCAAAGGACTTGGTGGCGCCGCCCGCGAGCTGACGGGCGCTTTGGTTGGGCAGGTAGCCAAGGCGACTGATGGTCTCGTTGATGAGCTTGAGGGTCTCGGGGCGCAACTTTTCGGGATGGTTGAGCGCGTTGGAAACCGTGCCCAGCGAAACCCCGGCCTCGCGCGCGACGTCGCTGATTTTTACCTTTGCCATAGCGGCCCCTTTGATGCGTTTCAAGTACAAGCCAGATTGTAGCATCCCAAACCTACCAAAGAGGGATAGGTTTATTTTGGCAGGTTTTATCTGGGGAAACGCTGTTGCCAGCTCAAACCACCACGAAGGGGACAGGTGCTTTTGTGGTGGTTTGGACCGGCTGGATGTGTGTGCATCGGGTGGTATCTAAGTTGAGATACCACTTCTGGTATATCAGCTTGTGCTTGCGTGAGTACAATACTCGAACGTTATACGTCTCAGCGCCTCCCGTGCGTGGACGTCTTGCAGTCACGCGAACGAAGGGATTTATCCTATGTGCGGAATCGTCGGCTACACCGGCTCTGATATTGCAAAGAACATCCTGGTCACGGGCCTCAAGCGTATGGAGTATCGCGGCTATGACTCCTCGGGTGTCGCGCTCGAGGTGGGCGAGGGCGCCGCGGCACACCTCGATGTCATCCGCCGCGTGGGCAAGGTCGCGGGCTTGGAGAGCGAGCTTTCCAACATCGACAGCGACGCTACCTGCGGTATCGGCCACACCCGTTGGGCCACCCACGGCAAGCCCTCCGTCGTTAACGCTCACCCCCACACCAGCTGTGACGGTCGTATCGCCATCGTCCACAACGGCATCATCGAGAACTTCGCCGAGCTGCGCGAAGAGCTGGAGGGCCGCGGCCACCACTTTAAGAGCGAGACCGATACCGAGGTCTTCGCGCATCTGATCGAAGAGGCTTATGCCGAGACGCACGACCTGATGGCCTCCGTGCGCGAGGCGTGCACCCACGTGGTCGGTGCCTATGGTCTGGCCGCCGTGTGCGCTGACGAGCCCGGCGTGATCGCCGTGGCCCGCAAGGATTCCCCGATCGTGGTCGGCGCGGGCGAGACCGGCGCCTATGTCGCCTCCGATGTCATCGCGCTCATCGACGCCACCCGCGATGTCGTGGTGCTCGAGGACGGTCAGTTTGCCAAGCTCACGCCCGCAGGCGTCGAGTACACCGACGAGGCCGGCAACGTTATCGAGCCCAAGGTCACCCACATCGACTGGGACCTGGACATGGCCGAAAAGGGCGGTTATCCCGACTTTATGCTCAAGGAAATCCACGAGCAGCCGCGCGTCGTGCGTGACACGCTGGTCGGTCGTATGACGCCGGCCGGCGAGCTCGACATCGACGAGCTGGGCCTTTCGCTCGAGGAACTCAACGACATCGACCGCGTCTACGTGATCGCTTGCGGAACCAGCTATCACGCTGGCCTCATTGCCAAGAATCTCATTGAGGGCTGGGCTCGCATCCCCACCGAGGTGGAGGCGGCCAGCGAGTTCCGTTATCGCAACCCCATCATTACGCCGACGACGCTTGTCGTTGCCGTGTCCCAGTCGGGCGAGACGGCCGATACCCTTGCCGCCATTCGCGACGCGCGCATCAAGGGCGCCAAGGTCTTTGGCATCACCAATGTGGTGGGTAGCCCCGTGGCGCGTGAGAGCGACGGCGTCATCTACACCAAGGCCAACAAGGAGATTGCGGTCGCCTCGACCAAGAGCTTCATCGGCCAGGTCGTGAGCCTTACGCTTTTGGCCCTGCTGCTGGCGCAGGTCAAGTACCGCTTGACCACTAAGCAGGCGCGCATGCTGTTCCGCGAGCTTTCCGATACGGCCGAGCAGATCCAGTGGATTTTGGATACCCAGACCGAGGCTGTGCATGAGGCCGCCCTGCTGTGCAAGGACGCGCAGTCGGCGCTGTTCGTGGGCCGTGGCATGGGTGCCGCTATTTCCTACGAGGGCGCGCTCAAGCTCAAAGAGGTCAGCTACCTGCACGCCGAGGCCTACGCCGCCGGCGAGATGAAGCACGGCCCCATTGCCCTGATCGACCCGGGCTTCCCCGTCATCGCTGTGGCCACCAAGAGCGCCACCTACGACAAGACCGTGTCGAACCTCATGGAGTGCAAGGCGCGCGGCGCCAAGGTCATCGTCGTTGCCACCGAGGGCGACGAGGAGATCAACAAGATCGCCGACTGCATCATCCGCGTGCCGGCAGTCCGCGACGTGTTCAGCCCCATCACGGCGAGCGTCCCGCTGCAGCTGCTCGCCCGCGAGGTCGCCATCCTGCGCGGCTGCGACGTCGACCAGCCCCGTAACCTGGCCAAGAGCGTCACGGTAGAGTAGTTGGTTCCGCCGTTCTAGCGACTAAGGCTCGGCTCCGCATCAAGACGGAGCCGAGCCTTTTTTGCATTTGACCAGATAAAACCTGCCAAAATGAACCTGTCCCTTTTTGGCAGGTTAGCGGAGCTTGCTGGTCTCGAAGTACTCGGGGAACTGGTCCAGAACCTCGGTCTGGTTGCGGAACATCATGTGCAGGTGCTTGCTGACCAAAAAGCTCGCTTCGATGGGGTCGCGACCGGCGATGGCGCGGCGAATCTGCTTGTGCTCGTTCACGATGTCCTGATTGTCGAGAACCTGCGTGGCGGCGCGCAGCCAGCGGAAGCGCTCCAGGTCGGCATTGGTCTCTTCGAGCCACGACCACACGGTGCTGCGACATGCGATGCTAAAAATCATGTGATGCATGAGGTTGTCGCTCAAAAAGAAGCCGATGCGATCCTCTTCGGCCATGGCCTTTTCCTGCAGCGCGATGGCGCGGTCGAGCTGCTCGATGCCGGCCGACGTGGCGCGCGCACAGCACTCCACGATCACCTGCTTTTCCAGATGTTCGCGGATGTAGCAGGCACTCTCGGCAAGGGTGAGGTTGATGGGTGAGACGTAGGTGCCGCTCTGGGGCACGGTGCGCACCAGGCCTTCCTGCGCCAAGCGAACCAAAGCCTCGCGCACGGGCGTGCGACCCATATCCAGGTCGTCGCAAAGTTGCTTGACGCCCAGCTTTTCGCCCGGCTTGTAGTCCAGGTAGACGATTTTGCGTCGAATGGTGTGGTAGGACTGGTCCTGTAGGCTCGTTTCCTGCTCGCCGACGTGCATCGATTCTTCCATAGCGCCTCGCAACTGTTCTATCAAACTCATATGTCAGTTGTTAATTATGCCGCGAATCAGCTCTCCGCGGTGGGTAATTCGGCTGTTGCCTGAGAACTATTGCGGCATCTTAGTCTGTGTTTGCGCAAGGCTGCGCTCAATGTTGCCGTATCATAAGCCGTCGCAAACGTGAAATAGAAAGAAGGAATCCCATATGCAACTGGCAAACATCGTACGCGAGCGCTGGAAAGGCGTCTTGTTCTGCCTGATCATCGCCATTCCCGCGACGTTGCTCGGCAAACAAATTGAGGTGGTCGGCGGTCCGGTATTTGCCATCCTCTTTGGCATGGTCCTGGCGCTCGTCTTTCCCAAGAATCGTCGCGAACAGCTCACCGCCGGCGTTACCTATACGTCCAAAAAAGTCTTGCAGTACGCGGTTATCCTGCTTGGCTTTGGCATGAACCTCTCCCAGATTCTGTCCAAGGGCGCCCAGTCGCTACCGATTATCGTGGCAACAATCTCGACCTCGCTTGTCATCGCCTTTGTGCTCTGCCGCGTCATGAATGTGCCGGGTAAGATCGCGACGCTTGTGGGTGTGGGTTCGTCGATTTGCGGCGGTTCTGCTATCGCCGCGACCGCACCCGTCATCGATGCCGACGATCGCGAGATTGCCCAGGCCATTTCGGTCATCTTCCTGTTTAACGTTATCGCGGCGCTCGTGTTTCCAACGCTCGGCGGCATGCTCGGGCTGACCAACGAGGGCTTTGGCCTGTTTGCCGGCACCGCCATCAACGACACCTCGTCCGTAACGGCTGCGGCGAGCGCCTGGGACAGCATGCATCCCGGCGCCAATGTGCTCGAGAGCGCCACGGTGGTCAAGCTCACCAGGACGCTGGCCATCATTCCCATCACGCTGGCGCTTGCTTGCTGGCAGATGCATCTGGCGCGCAAGGCCGGCGGCGACGCCAAAAGCACGTTCTCCCTCAAACGCGCGTTTCCCCTGTTTGTGCTGTTCTTTGTGCTGGCGAGCGTGATCACTACGGTGTTTCAGCTTCCCGCGTCCTTTACGGCGCCCATCAAGGAGCTGTCGAAGTTCTTTATCGTGATGGCCATGGCGGCTATTGGTTTTAATACCGATATCGTCGAGCTGGTCAAAAAGGGCGGCAAGCCCATCGCATTGGGCTTTTGCTGCTGGATTGGCATTGCGTGCATGAGTTTGGGAATGCAACACGTACTGGGAATCTGGTAGAGAAGTAGCTTGTTTGTGTGCTGCGTGCTGCGTGCTGGCGAGCGCAAGCCTGCGGTGGAGCGATAGGAGCTCTTGCGGGTATGGCTTGTCCGCAGGTTTATAAGTCCCGAAGAGCTCTTATCGCCCCGCCAGGATGGCGATGCGGGGCAACACCTATACTCGCAGGACGGCGCTTTCTGCCCTATAGTGTTTGGTGAGCAATATCGTTCAATTTTGAAACACTCGGTCGTGCGACCGTCGGCGGCTGCATGTCGCCGCGGACAGGGGCAAATCATGGATAGCGATGCCAAGCTGAACATCTTGACCGAGGCCCTGGCTGCTGCCGGGGCCTCGGCATTGGCAATCGATGCGCGTGGGGACGTCGCGATCTCGACCATGAATGACGCGGCACTCGAGCGGGATGTGGCGGCTTTTGTCGCTGAGCGCCTCGACCGTATAGGAGACGGCGCGCGTCTGGTTATGGGGCGTGCGGGTACGCGCCTGAGCCTGACCGTTCGCCCCACCGACAAAGAGGGCGGGGGCCTTTGGGTCGTCGTGGTCCGCGAGGTGCGCGGCGCCGCGGCGCATGCGGGCATCGAGTGGCTCAACGCCGACGAGGTTGAGGCCCGCTACGAATCGAGCGCGTACGGCATCGTTGAGGGGGCGGCCTCGGTGGCTGCGCCGGTTGCCGAGAGCTACGCGCGCGGTGTGCCCCTTATGCTCGAGGGTGAGCTGGGAGCGGGTCAGATCGAGATCGCCAAGCGCCTCTATCTGGACGGTCCTTTTGCCGATCAGCCCTTTGTTTCCCTTGCGCTTGATGAACTCACCGAGCGCGGTTGGCGCCATGTGCTCAAAAGCGCCGAATCGCCGTTGTTCCAAACGGGGCTGACCCTTTGCATTGAGGGCTGGAATGCGGTTGGCCCCCAGCGCCTCCGCGAGCTGGTCTCCACGATGGCCGACACCGCGTTGGCGACGCGCTGCCATGTGGTGCTGACGGCGAATGACATGCCGGGCGGTAGCGAAAGTGATCAAGCCGCCTTTGTGACCGAGCGCTTCGCCTGTGCGGTGAGCGTCGCGCCGGCAATCGCCGAGCAGGGAGCCGCGTCGACGAAGGTCGCGCGCTATTTGGAATATCTCGCTGATGCATTTGGGACGGCAGCGCCCACGCTGTCTGCCGCGGCGACGAAGACGCTCGATGCTTACCGCTGGCCGCGCAACTATCTGCAGCTCCGCGAGGTCTCGGAACGACTGTATATATTGGTGGGGACGGGCACGGTGGACCGCGCTGTGGCGGAGGAAGTGCTCGCCCAAGAGGACGTGATTAAGACCGCAACCTTTGGCGCCCCGACGCTTGAAAGTGACCTGTATATCCTGCGACCGCTGGCCGATACCGAGCGAGATATCGCGCATCTGGTTGTAGACCATCTCCACGGCAACCGAACCCGTGCGGCGGAGGTGCTGGGCATAAGCCGTACAACGCTGTGGCGCTTGCTGAAGGACGATGACCGTTGAGCGAGGCGCCCGTGACCGCACGCGACGCGTGTGCTACAGTCCAAAGCGTTATTGTTTCGATTTGGTTACGGCGTGCGAGGGCATATGGCTGAGACTTCAAAACCGAGCCGCAGAAGGCGGAGTGCCGCGCCGGTCAACCGACGCACAACATCGGTGACGTGGGGCAAACACGCCTCGGGGTTTGATGGCTCGTTCAAGCGCACTAAATACGGCTATCCTTCGGCAAGCGCCCGCTTGGCAATGCAGGCAGAGTCCTCGCTGTGGGGCCGCAAACGCGTGGTGGGCTCAAAGCTCAAGCACGACGGAACGCTCGGCTACATCAGCCGCGGGGCGGCTCGCCGCAGCGGGCTCAATCCCGCCGGCTGGCATCGCTACGTGCCGATCGTGGCCGCCGTTGCAGTGATCGTCATCGCGCTCGCTGCGCTCGGATATGCCGGCGGTGGCGCCAACTTGGACGCAATGTTTAAATCGCCCGAGCTCGCGCATGCAGGCACAGAAGTTGTCGAGGGCGCACAGACCCAGACAGGCGTCGCGCCCCAGCGCGGTATCGTTGCGGCGGCCTCCACCATCGCCGATGCGCAAAAGGACGAGGACGAACAGGGCGATGGCGCCGAAACGGCCCAGACGAACGAAACGACGACAACGGCGACGTCAATATAAGTTGCGAGTGGGGTGGCTAAAATAGCCCCGTCCCAAATTAGCTACCCCTATGACGCTCCTGGGTTACCTTACGTAGACGACGTTGTCGCGGCGCGGCTTTGCCTCGGGTAGCGTGTCCTCGGCGTAGCCAAGAATGCAGTTACCGACACCGCGCAGGCTGCCGTCGGCGGGCAGGCCCCAGCTGGCCAACAGCTCCAGGCCCTCGGGCGAGTCAAAGACCTCATGCGCGCGGTGAATCCAGCACGAATCGACACCCAGTGCATAGGCGGCGTTGAGCAGGTTGCCCATGGCGAGCGAGCCGTCTTCCAGATGTGTGGGCACGCTGCGGTCAACCAGCACCACCACAACGGTCTTGGCGCCATAGAAGGGGTCGCTGTTGCTGCCCATGACCTGGGCGTTGAGCTGTGAGAGACGCTCGACGGTCGCGGGGTCGGTGACGGCGACAAACGTCACCGGCTGGCGGCCCATGCCGCTCGGTGCATATTGGCCGGCTTCGATAATACGTGCAAGCTTTTCGGCCTCGACGGGACGATCGCTGTAGTTGCGGCAGCTGCGGCGGTGAATGAGTGCTTCGATAGTCTCCATGGTGTCTCCTTGCGGTGGCGTTGCAGATGCCCCGTTCATACCCGCCAGGCTTAAACGATAGACGGTCAATTGCCCGGCCAAAAGGATAGATTCCAATTGAGAAAGAGGTTTGCATAAAAGTACCTTCAGAATGTGACAAACAAATGGGATGGTTAAACGTTTTATCCCGTCTACCCTGCGGTTTTTTACCACTTGCCTAAATGACGAACGCATAACCTCTGATAAAGGTTTTACTAAAGGAGTGCCAACGTTTATCAATGCGCCGTGGTGGCGCCGGGCCAGGAGGTAACATCATGTTCCAGGCTGGAGATGTCGTCGAGACCGATTTCGAAGGATTTCTGAAGCTGCTGCGTTCCAAGACGCGCGCTTTCGTGTCGATCAACGATCACGAGTACTACATCACGCACACCGATGGCTATTGGCGTGTTCAGGATTGCGAGGCCCTCAACGACAAGGGCCACTTTACTGACTGCTCCGAGCTGGTCAACACGGTCTGCGAGGTCGTCGAGCTGCCGTGGATTGCCGGCAAGAGCCTGCATGACAGCTTCTCGGGCGCTACGGTCTATGAGGCCGTCGCCGCTTAACAGGCAATAAAACCCGATTTTCACGTGACCGCTGGCGCCGCCCCCGCGCCGGCGGTCTTTTTCTGCCGATAGGCCATAAAAATGCACGCATTCGCGGAGAGCCTGTTGACGATAGTCAAAACTCGGACTAATCTAGAGACACATAATTGGTCAAAAATCGGACAATCGAATGGTGGGATAGATGAATAGTGCGGTTGCGCTGGTCGACTTCGACCGGTTGATCAATGGACTCGACCATATCTATTCGGAGTTCTCGCGCGCCTGCGGCCTTTCGGACTGCGCCTATTGGATGCTCGTCGACACCAGCACGGCGGGCGGCAGTATTGCCGTAAGCCGTCTGACAAGCGAATGGTTCTACAGCAAGCAGACCATCAACTCGGCAATTAAAACCTTGACGGCGCGGGGCTTCGCAACGTTGGAGTTTGCCGAAGGCAGTCGTAAGAACAAGGTTGTGAGCCTGACCGAAGAGGGCGGGCGATTTGCCGAGCGTTATGCGCTGCCGGCACTCAAGGCCGAGCAGCGAGCCTTTGGCGCGCTTGAGCCATGTGAGCAGCGCGAGATTATGCGCTTGATCGGCAAATTCTCTCAGGTGCTCGGCGATGAGTGCGATGCCTTTAAGCAGCATATCGCTGCCGAGAGCCAAGCCGAGAATCAAGGGGAGGGGGAGTCGTGCGACTGTTAATGAGGTTTCTAAAGCCATATCGAGGGCTTGTCGCAGTGACGCTGCTGGTGCTGCTGGTGGATAACGTCGGTACGCTGTTGGTTCCCACGATGCTGGCGAACATGGTCAACACCGGTATTACCACGGGCGATGTCGACTACATTTTACGCAACGGCCTATACATGTTTATCGCGACCAGCATGGCTAGCGGCGGCACGGTGCTGGGCTGCTATCTTTCGGCGCGCCTGGCCGCCAACGTGGCTTGCGATATCCGCAATGCCGTGTACGACAAGTCGCTCGAACTCGCGGCCAGCGATTTTGAGCGCTTTGGCACCGGATCGATGATCACGCGCTCGCTCAACGACATCAACGTGATTCAGCAGGCTATCCTGCAGACGATTCAGTTGGTGCTGCCGGTGCCGTTCTTGGCCGTCGCGGGCATCATTTTTGCTTGGTTCATCGATCCTGCCATGGGCACGCTTCTGGGCGTAGTCGTTGCGATTGTGCTGGTGGCGGCGGTCTTTACGGTTGCCAACGCGGCGCCGATTTTTATGCGCCTACAGGGCTTTATCGACCGCATGAACGTGGTGCTGCGCGAAAATATTGTGGGCGTGCGCGTCATCCGTGCGTTTAACAAGGAGCGCCACGAGGAACGGCGTCTGGACGAGGTGTTTAGCGAATACGCCGCCAACGCCATCAAAGTCAACCACCTGTTTGTGGGCCTCGACAGCTCAAGCTTCTTTTTGATGAACATCGCCGAGGTGGCGGTGCTGTGGGTGGGTGGCAACCGCGTGGGCGCCCATGCGATGCAGATTGCGAGCATCTCTGCGGTGCTGGAGTATGCAATTCTGATCCTGTTCTTTGTGATGATGGCCCAGATGGTGGTGCTGACGCTTCCGCGTGCTGCCGCGTGCCTGAACCGTGCGCAGCAGGTGTTGGAGATTGAGCCGAGCATCGTCGATGGCGAGCGCACGCTGGATGACGGGGCGCGCGAGCCCCAAGACGAAGCCGATGCGGTGGCCGTGTTCGACCACATGTCGTTTCGCTTTGACGATGCCGACGAGGACACCCTGTGCGACCTGAGCTTTGCCTGCCGTCGCGGTCAGACGACTGCGATCGTTGGCTCGACAGGCTCGGGCAAATCGACGGTGGCAAAGCTTCTGCTGCGCTTCCACGATGCCACCAAGGGCTCCATTCGCCTGAATGGTGTGGACCTGCGCGAGCTTACGCAAGACGAAATCCGCGGGCGCATTGCCTATGTGCCGCAGAAGGCGTGGCTGTTCTCGGGCACGGTGGCGAGCAACCTTCGCTTTGGTAACGAAGGCGCGACCGAGGGCGACATGCTTCACGCGCTTGAGGTTGCCCAGAGCACCTTTGTACTCGACCAACCGCAGGGGCTCGATACCCCGGTTGCCCAGGGCGGTACGAACTTCTCGGGTGGTCAGCGCCAGCGTTTGGCAATCGCCCGTGCGCTCATGAAGCATGCCGATCTATATATCTTCGATGACAGTTTTTCGGCCCTGGACTTTAAGACCGATGCCGCCCTGCGTCATGCGTTGCAAGACGAGACGCGTGACGCTGCGGTGCTCATCATCGCGCAGCGCATCTCGACCATTCTGCATGCCGACCAGATCGTGGTGCTCAGGGATGGCGAGGTCGTGGGCCTAGGCACGCACGACGAGCTCATGGAAACCTGCGAGGTGTACCGTGCTATCGCGGAATCGCAGATGAAGGGAGGTGAGTAGCATGACCGAGGAGCTCAAGAAGCAGGGCATCGCCGATGGCGCCGCGGATGCAGAGACAGTTGAGGAGACGGGCGCCACGCCCGACCTGGACGAAGCCGCCAAGGCGGCGGAGCGCGAGGCTCGCCGCCAGGCACTCTATGAGGAAAATGAGCGCGCGGAGGATGAGCGCGCCCGAGCCGAGGCGGAACGCATGCGCGATGTGGACGACGAAGACGAGGACGAGACGCCTCGAGATACCTGGGCGACGGTGCGCCGCCTGTGGAGCGAGGCTGCCGGCGACCATTGGCGCTTCTATATCGTGTTCGCGAGCATTGTGTTCTATGCCATCTTTAACACCGCTGCGCCGGCATATAGCGCCCGCGTGATCGATGAGCTGTGGAGCCACATTCAGGTGGCGTTTGCCAACGACACCACCTTCAACATCACCTGGGAGAACTGCGGCAGGACCATCTTCATCTACTTTATGATTTGGACCGCCGCTGCCTCGTTCTACGCGCTCCAGAGCTTTTTGATGTCGAGCGTGGCCGAACGCCTCAACCTGCGCCTACGCAACCGCATCGCACAAAAGCTCAACCGTCTGCCGCTTGCCTTCTTTGACGCGCATCGTCCCGGCGAGGTCGTCAGCCGTGCGACCAACGACCTGGACAAGATGTCCGAAAGCATGCAGCGTGGCTTGCTGCAGCTTCTGGTGTCGATCGGTACCGTGGTGGGCGCCGTGAGCGTGATGTTCGTGTTTAGCGTGCCGCTCACGCTCGTCTTTTTGTTCTTTACGGCGTTGTCGCTGCTGGTGACCAAGGTGGTCTCGCGCCGCACGCATGACGTGACCGGTGAGCGCCAGGAGTGGGTGTCCAAGATTACGAGTGCGGTTGAGGAAGGCTACTCGGGCCGTCTGGTGATTCGCGCGTTTAACCGCGAGCGTCAGAGTTCTGCCGAGGTGCACCAGGCCTCGGGCGAGCTGGCGCGCGTGAGTGCCAAGGCCGACTTCATGATTAACGCCGTCGGCCCCGCGGTGCGCTTTATCGGCCGCCTGGCACAGATCGTGATTGCGATTGTGGGCTGCAGCATGCTGGTTGCCGGCCACATGACCGTCGGCGTGTTCCAGGCGTTCTTCCAGTTTATCTACGAGGCATCCGAGCCCATGACGCAGCTGTCGTTTACCTTCAACTCGCTGCAGAGCGCGCTGGCGAGTGCGGAGCGCGTGTTCGACCTGCTCGATGAACCCGAGATGGAGGCAGATCCGCGGCCGGGCGAGGCTGCCAAGCTGCCGGGTCGCGTGGAGGGCCGCGTCGCTTTTGAGCATGTGCGCTTTGGCTACGCGCCCGACAAGCCGCTCATGCGCGACGTGTCGTTTACCGCCGAGCCGGGCCAGAAGATCGCCGTGGTGGGAACCACGGGCGCGGGCAAAACCACGCTCATCAATCTGCTCATGCGCTTCTACGAGATTGACGGCGGGCGCATTACGCTCGACGGCGTGGACACGAGCCGCATGGATCGTGGCGAGCTGCGCCAGCAGTTTGGCATGGTGTTGCAGGATGCCTGGCTGTTCGACGGAACGATTGCCGAGAATATCGCCTACGGCTGCCCCGAGGCAACGCGCGATGAGATCGTGGCGGCCGCACGCGCCGCGCAGGTCGACTTCTTTGTGCGCACCATGCCGCAGGGCTACGACACGCGCGTGGCCAACGATGCCGAAAGTATCAGCCAGGGCCAGCGTCAGCTGCTGACCATTGCGCGCGTGCTGCTCAACAACCCGGCGATTCTCATCCTGGACGAGGCGACCTCAAGCGTGGACACGCGCACCGAGCTTGCCATCGGCCGTGCCATGGACGCTCTCATGCATGGGCGCACGAGCTTTGTGATCGCGCATCGCCTGTCGACGATTGTGGATGCCGACCTGATTCTGGTCATGGACCACGGCAACATTATCGAGCAGGGCACGCATAAGGAGCTGCTCGCGGCCGAGGGCGCTTACGCCGACCTCTATCTGAGTCAGTTCGCATAATGTGACAAAGGGGCAGTCCCACATGTCACATCGAAAAGAAGGCGCGCTGGGGGATTGATTCCCTGGCGCGCCTTCTTACGTTGATGCCGATGTCGTTTTGTGCCGCTTGCGTTCCTAGCGTTCGTCCACGAGCTTTGCGACGAGGGCTTTGAGCTCGGCCACCTCTCGCTCGAGTTCTTTGACGCGGCGGGCGTTCTCGGTGATGCCTTGGCGGTTGAGGGCACTCTGCTCGGCGGCGTCATCGGGCATGTACTCGCGATGCTGCTTGGCGTCGAAACTCTCCTCGAACACGCGGCAGCCGTTGCGCTTGATGATGCGTCCCGGCACGCCCACGACGGTGCAGTTGTCGGGCACGTCCTTGACGACAACCGAGTTGCCGCCGATTTTGACGTTGTTGCCGATGCGGATGTTGCCGAGCACCTTGGCGCCCGTGCCCACGGTGACGTTGTTGCCCAGGGTGGGGTGGCGCTTGCCGGTCTCGTTGCCGGTGCCGCCGAGCGTGACGCCCTGGTAGAGCACGCAGTTGTCGCCCACAATGGTGGTCTCGCCGATGACGACGCCCATGGCGTGGTCGATAAAGAAGTGCTTGCCGATCTGTGCGGCGGGATGAATTTCGACGCCGGTGATATGACGGGTGATCTGCGAGAGCACGCGGGCGAGCGAGCGATGACCGTGCTCCCAGAGCCAGTGCTCGGGCACGTGGTTCCACTTGGCGTGCAGGCCAGGATAGGAAAGGAAGATGACTAGACCGTTTTGCGCGGCGGGATCCTGCGCTTGGACGGTCTTGATGTCCTCGCGAATGGTATTGATAAAGCTCACCGGCCGCCCTCCCTTAGCGCCATGGCAATGCGATTCAATAAAGTATAGCGATTCGCTAGGGATTAGGAAGGACAATCTTGGCGGCTTTGCGCTACAGGTGTCAGTTATGCAAACTTGCTGGTAATGGAGTCATGCTTTTGTGGGGTTGCGCACGAGGGGGCACCGCAACCGTATACTGGTCAACTTGGACGTATCCGCGCCCACAACTGAGAGGTTTTACTTCATGGGTTTCATCAATTTTATTGCCGAGCTGCTCAAAGACCCGCGCACCGCGATCGCCAGCTGGATCGCCGCCGGCCCGCTTATGGCCTACGGCTGTGTGTTCCTGATCATCTTTATCGAGACGGGCGTGGTGTTCTTCCCGTTCCTTCCCGGCGATTCACTGCTGTTTGCTTCGGGCTTCTTTGCCCACAATGGCGGCTTTAACATCGTGGCCCTGCTGGCCGTCGCATGGGCGGCTGCCATCTTGGGTGATCAGTGCAACTTTATGATCGGCCACTTCTTTGGCAAAAAGATCATCGCTTCGGGCAAGGTCAAGGCCATGACGCCCGAGCGCATCAAAAAGTCCGAGGACTTCTTGGACAAGTGGGGTCACCTGGCCATCTTCCTGGGCCGCTTTTTCCCGTTTATCCGCACCTTTGTGCCCTTTATCGCCGGCATGGGCGGCATGCACTGGCGTAACTTCGTTATCTTTAACGTGCTGGGCGGCATTACCTGGTCAACGCTCTTTACACTGCTGGGCTACTTCTTTGGTGGCATTCCCTTTGTGCAGGAGCACTTTGAGCTGCTAATCGTTGGCATCGTTGCCGTGTCGATCATCCCGACCGTGGTCGGCCTGGTTAAGGCTAAGCTGGGCAAAAAGAACGCGTAGCTCGAGCCAGCGCGCAAACCGTGCCGTTGAGGCCCGTCACCGCTTACGGTGGCGGGCCTCTTTAGTTTCGGTCAAATGAAAATACTTTACTTAGTTAAAGAAAAGCGTTTTATCAGACGCGTACGGGGAGTACAATCTCGTGCATGCGAATCGACGTGCCATCGGCTTTGATGCTGTTCGCGTGTCCCGTCCGGCTCTACGCTCCGGGCGTGCGACGTTGCGACGCGGTCGGCCTCGGTCCTTGCGTGCGGGTTCGCGAGTTTGCAACTGTGTATGTAAGGAGCGACATATGACTGTCGAGAAGAAGGATATCGATTGGGGTAGCCTCGGCTTTGGCTACATGAAGACCGATTACAGCTACGAGGCTCATTGGAAGGATGGCGAGTGGGACGAGGGCGGCCTGACCACCGACCACACCCTGCATGTCTCCGAGTGCGGCGGCATCTTCCATTACTGCCAGGAGGTCTTTGAGGGCCTGAAGGCCTACACCGCCGAGGACGGCAGCATCGTCTGCTTCCGTCCCGACATGAACGCCGAGCGTATGTACAACTCTGCGCAGCGCCTCGAGATGCCCCCGTTCCCCAAGGACAAGTTCGTTGAAGCCGTCAAGCAGGTCGTTTCTGCCAACGCCGCCTGGGTTCCGCCCTTCGGTTCCGGCGCGACCCTGTACGTGCGTCCGTTTATGATCGGCTCCGGTGACGTGATCGGCGTGGCTCCCGCTCCTGAGTACACGTTCCGCATTCTCGTGACCCCGGTCGGTCCGTACTTTAAGGGTGGTCTCAAGCCCGTTAAGCTGCGCGTTTCCGAGTATGACCGTGCGGCACCGCACGGCACCGGCAACATCAAGGCCGGCCTGAACTACGCCATGTCCCTCAAGCCCACGATGGAGGCCCATCGCGAGGGCTATGCCGAGAACCTGTATCTCGACTCCGAGTCCCGCACCTATGTTGAGGAGACCGGCGGCGCCAACGTCCTGTTCGTGAAGGAGGACGGCACGCTCGTCGTTCCGCAGTCGCACACCGACTCCATCCTGCCCTCTATTACCCGTCGTTCGCTCGTTCAGGTTGCTCAGGACCTGGGCATGACCGTTGACCAGCGTCCCGTCGAGTGGGCCGAGGTCAAGGCCGGTACCTTTGTCGAGTGCGGCCTGTGCGGCACCGCTGCCGTCATATCCCCGGTTGGCGAGATCGACAACAAGGTTTACGGCGCCGACGAGACCGTGACCTTCCCGGCTGGCTACACCGAGATTGGCCCTGTGATGAAGAAGCTCCGCGAGACCCTGACCGGCATCCAGTCCGGTGCTGTCGAGGATAAGCACAACTGGGTTTACACCGTCGCGTAATTTGTCTTACCTATCCGGGCAGAGAACAAGTTCCCTCCCGGCGCGTCCTCGGACATGCAAGAAGCCCTCGCTGCGCATTTCGTGCGGCGAGGGCTTCTTGCGTCCTGCGGAGTGCGCCGGAAAGGAAGGTCGCCCTTTTGTTTTGCTTCGCGCCATGTGGGGGCGGTGGCGACGTGCATTTTTGCGAGTATTCTGCAATCGAAGGCCCCTGCATACCGACCTCGGGCAAAAAATCGGGATTTCTCGATGTTTTCTACGGATGATGGGCGGGGTTACGGGCTGACAGCGTTTGATTTGCAGGGATATTCGCGGTCTTTGGCACTTATCGTGGCGCCCGAAGCTCTTGGTTATGTTGAATACTCCTAAAAATGCACGGCGCTTAGAGGGGGACCTTCGCGAAAAAGGAAACCGCCCCGTCGAAGTATGCATTCGACGGGGCGGTTTATGCATTTGGCCGATTAAGGATGCGCTGCCAAACTACTAGAACTTGACGGTCGGTGCCTGGCGGGCTGCTTCGGCGGCCTCGAAGCCCTGGCGCTCCTTAAACTGGAAGATGCCGGCAAAGATGACAGCCGGGAACGTCTGAATGGCGTTGTTGTAGCTGAGCACGCAATCGTTGTAGCTCTGGCGTGCATAGCTAATCTTGTTCTCGGTATCCTCGAGCGATGCCTGCAGCTGCGTAAAGTTGGTGTTTGCCTTAAGATCGGGATAGGCCTCGGCTACGGCGAAGAGCTGGCGCAGCGCACCGGTCAGCACGTTGTCGGCTTCCATCTTGGCTTCGGGCGTGGTGGCCTTGACGGCGGTGTTACGCGCGCTGATCACGGCGGAGAGCGTCTCCTGCTCGTGCTTGGCGTAGCCCTTGACGGTCTCGACCAGGTTGGGGATCAGGTCGTTGCGGCGCTGCAGCTGCGTATCGATGTTCTGCCAGGCGTTATCGATGCGGTTACGCTTGGTGACCATGTTGTTGTAGATGCCGGCGATGGCGCAGACAATCACAATGACAACAACGATGCCGATGATGACGGTAATCATGATGTCTCCGTTTCGAATGGCCGCGGCGGCATGCGCCAGCTGCCGTTGGTATAACGCTACTAGTATACCCGCAACGTTTTGCCGTGCCGAACTTTCCGGTAAGCGTTGTGTTTTCGGCGGGGTTGGCACCGGGGCAAAGCGCGCGAGGTACAGGTGTAAGATATGCGACAGATTGACGAGTGTTGTCTTTGCCCTGAGGATGGCGATACCAGTGGACCTTCGCATTAAGAAAACCTACCGCGCCCTGTTCGATGCCTTCACCGAGCTTCTCGAGGAGCATCGTTTTGAGGACCTGACGGTTGCCATGCTGTGCGACCGCGCCATGATTCGCCGTACGACGTTCTACAAGCACTTTCGCGACAAGAACGATTACTTTGCCTTTTATATCGATGAGCTTATGTCGGGCTTGCCGCAAAAACAGCCCCATGAGGCCGGCGCAGTGTCTGCCGAGGACGTGCGCGCGCTTCGGCACGCGATTTTGGACGATGCCATGGATTTGATTCTGGCGCACGAGCGGCTCATGGATAACATTTTGGCAAGCAGCATGTCGGGCATGTTGACCAACGTTATTTGCGACCGCATTGCCCGCTCCATCCGCGAGCGTGTGATGAACGTGCTTGCCGAGGATGCCCTGGCCCCCGTGTCACTCGAGACGACGTCTGAGTTTGTCGCCGGCGGTATTATTCGACTTTTCACGATATGGTGGGAATCGGGCCACGATCTTGAGCGTCGACCTGAGATAGCCGACGTGGTCGATGCACTGTTTGAGCGGACCATGACACCGGTGCATCACTAGGAGTGGCGGAGAGAGGGGGATTCGAACCCCCGGAACGCTCTCGCGCTCAACGGTTTTCAAGACCGCCGCATTCAACCGCTCTGCCATCTCTCCGTGAGTCGTAATGATAGCATCGTTTTGGATTTGCAACAGGGAAGGCGAACGATGACGATCACCGAAATCGACGAGAAGTTCATGCGTGAGGCGCTGGCGGAGGCTCGCGCCGCCGCTGCGGTGGGCGAGGTACCGATTGGCGCCGTGGTAGTGCGCGCGGGTGAGATTGTCGCGCGGGCGCATAATCGCCGCGAGCTCGATCAGGATCCTTCGGCTCATGCAGAGTTCGCGGCCCTGTGCGCTGCCGCTCGGTCGCTCGGTCGCTGGCGCCTTTCCGATTGCACGGTCTACGTGACGCTCGAGCCTTGCTGCATGTGCGCGGGTCTTATGGTCAACGCGCGCGTCGGGCGCTGCGTGTATGGCGCGAGCGACGCCAAGGCGGGTGCGCTGGGTTCGCTGTATGACCTGAATGCCGATTCGCGCCTGAATCATCGGTTTAACGTGACGGCTGGGGTCCTGGCGGATGAATGCCGCGAGCTGCTGAGTAGCTATTTTGGCGGTCTGCGCGGAGCGGGCGGCGCTGATTGCGGTTGTGGGGCCGATCTTGAAGCACACGCCGCTCACGCCGCAGCGCTTGCAGGTGCCGGTGAGGATGCTGGCACGGCGGTTGACTTTGGTCCTGCGTGCCGCCGACCCCGCCGTGTGCTGTTGGCGATCGACTCCTTTAAGGGCAGCGTGTCGAGTGCCCAGGCGGAGGCGGCGGTTGCCGAGGGCATGCGCCGTGTGTGGTCCGATGCCCAGGTGGCCGCATTGCCGCTGGCGGATGGCGGCGAGGGGACGCTCGATGCCGTTGCCGCGTGCGGCGGTGAGATTGTGACCTGCGAGGTGGCAGGTCCCTTGGGCGACCGCGTGTCTGCCCGGATGCTGGTGGACGACGAGCGCGACTCGGCTGTAATTGAGATGGCCGAGGCGGCGGGTATTGGGTATTCACCCTGCACGGAATCGGCGGCGCTTGCGGCTTCGACCTATGGCGTGGGCGAGCTGATACTCCGTGCGGTTCGCGCCGGGGCAAAGACTATCTATATTGGTCTGGGCGGCAGTGCCACCAACGACGGTGGCGCCGGCATGCTGCAGGCGCTGGGCGCGCGTGTGGTCGATGATCAGGGATGCGATGG
>DBGFJU010000065.1:0-7590 GCA_048529485.1 Collinsella aerofaciens
CTTCGAAGTGCATGGATTGGATGACCTCGGAGTGTAGAAAGAGGTTGTGGGGCATAACGACCGCACCCAGGACACTCACGATAATCGCGGCAGAGCCAGTGGGCATACTGGGCGTGATCCAGCTTGCGGCGGCTTGCGGCCAGTCGACCTTGACTAGTGCAAGCTCGGCCAAAAACGAGAGTCCTACCACGCCTACGAAGGCGATGATCCAGCGTTCGGCACGCTTGTAGGAGTTCGTCATGAGCATCGCCATCGATACTGCCGCCACGATGACGCAGCCGGCACGCACGGGCAGTCCAAAGAGCATCTGGAGCGCAATTGCGCCGCCCAGGATCTCGGCCATGGCGGTGGCGATGGTCGCGAGGTAGGCACTGGCGAGCACCGTGCGCCCAACGAAGCGGGGGAGAAAGCGGGTCGTGGCCTCGGCAAGGCAGGCGCCCGTGGCGATGCCCAAGTGCGCCGCGTTGTGCTGCAGCACGATGAGCATGATCGTGGACAGCGTGACGATCCACAGCAGCGCGTAGCCAAACTGCGAGCCGGCGGCCATGTTGGAGGCCCAGTTGCCCGGATCGATAAAGCCGACGGTCACGAGAAGCCCGGGGCCGATATGCCGTGCAATGTCTAGGCCTCCGTGACCACCGGTGCGTCGGGAGCCAAAGTGTTGTTTGAGATGGTTGAGCATGGTGAGCTCCTGCGTGCCGTTTGTTTGACGCCGCAAAGGATACCCGTTTTAGGCTCAAAAGTTAACCATGACTAACAAAATTATTGTATTTGAATAGGATGGTGAAAGGGAGTTGCCGAAATGTCTTGATCTGTAACAACTAGGGATGGAAATTGGGTCTAGGTGTTACAGATCAAGACAAGAAGAAATGGTCCTATGGAATATCTCGATCTGTAACAGTTAGCTGCAAAAACCGGCCCTTCATGTTACAGATTGAGACATTCGGAACCGTCTCTCGAAAACATCTCAATCTGTAACAGTTAGTCGTCGAAATTGGGTCTTACTGTTACAGATTGAGATGTTTGAAGCGGTGAGCTTGCAGGCCGAACCTGGGGGCCTTGTCGTCGTCCTTGAGGTCGGCGGTGTCCACTCGTAGGGCGTGCGTTAAGCGATTGTTTCGAAACGGGCGGGAAACACAACGGGCCGGCGATGCCCCTAGTATGCCTATTCAACTGACTGTCTAATATCTAGGGGAGGATCGCGATGCAGGCAGATTCCGCTCAGCAGCAGGGCCTTTATCGCCCCGAATTCGACCACGATGCATGTGGCATCGGCGCGCTTGCCGATATCAACGGCGAGCGCCATCACCAGATTCTGGACGATGCGCTGTCCATTCTGGTCAACTTGGAGCACCGCGGCGGTACGGGACTCGAGAAGAATACCGGCGACGGCGCCGGCATCCTGTTTCAGGTCCCGCATCACTTTTTCCGCAAAGAGGCTCAAAAGTGCGGCCAGATTCTGCCGGCAGAGGGCGACTATGGCGTGGCCATGCTGTTCTTCCCGCAGGACGACAAGGGCGTAGAGGATGCCCGCCGCGTGTTTGAGGAGGGCTGCGCCGAGGCCGGCGTGCCGCTGCTCTTTTGGCGCGAGGTGCCGGTCGACCCGCACGACCTGGGCGAGACGGCCCGCGCCTGCATGCCCACCATCCTGCAGGCCTTCCTGGGCCGTCCGGACGACACACCTGCCGGCGATGCCTTTGAGCGCCGCCTGTATGTGTGCCGCCGCACCATCGAAAAGAAGGCCGACGCCGAGTTCGCCCTGCGCGACAAGATCTTCTACGTGTGCTCCATGAGCTCGCGCACCATCGTTTACAAGGGCATGCTTGTGGCCACGCAGATGCGCCGCTTTTTCATCGACCTCAACGACGCGGCCGTTAAGACGGCCGTGGCGCTCGTCCATTCGCGCTACTCCACCAACACCACGCCCAGCTGGGAGCGCGCGCACCCCAACCGCTTTATCATCCATAACGGCGAGATCAACACCCTCAAGGGCAACGTCAACTGGATTCGCGCCCGCGAACCCAACCTGTACAGCCCCGTGCTGCAGCACGATCTTGAGCGCGTGATGCCCATCATCAACCGCGAGGGTTCCGACTCCGCGATTCTGGACAACGTGCTCGAGTTCCTGGTTATGAACGGTCGCCCGCTCACGCGTGCCGCGTCCATGTTGCTGCCCGAGCCGTGGGACCACAACGAAAGCCTGAGTGAGGAGCGCCGCGCCTACGACGCTTACCAGTCCATGCTCATGGAGCCGTGGGATGGCCCGGCGGCCATCGCCTTTACCGACGGTCGCACGCTGGGCGCCGCCCTCGACCGCAACGGCCTGCGCCCGGCTCGCTACTACGTGACGCGCGACGGCCGCTTTATGCTGGCGAGCGAGGTGGGCACCATCGAGGTGAGCCCCGAGAACATCCTGACGAGCGGCTGCCTGGGGCCGGGCCAGATGCTCGAGGTCGATTTTGCCCGCGGCCGCGTGATCTACAACGACGAGCTGCGCGCTCGTTACGCCAAAGAAAAGCCCTACCGTGATTGGATTGCCGAGGAGACGCTGACCGTTGACGCGCTCGACAGGCCTGCCGCGGCAACACCCGCCGAGGACGCCGAGGTACCCGCCGCCGTGCGTATGGCCAAGCTCGGCTACCACTGGGATGACGTCGACGAGGTCGTGCGTCCTATGGCCCAGCAGGGCAAGGCCCCGCTCGCCTCGATGGGCATCGACGCGCCGCTGGCCTGCCTGTCCAAGAAGACGCGTTCGTTCTTCGACTACTTCTATCAGCTGTTCGCTCAGGTCACGAACCCGCCGATCGACGCCCTTCGCGAGCATATGGTCACCTCGACCACGCTCTACCTGGGCAACCACGGCAACCTGCTTGAGGACTCCCGTACGGCCTGCCAGCTGGTTCGCTTGGAGCGTCCGTTGCTCAACGAGGAGGAGTTCGAGCGTATCTGTGCCATCGACCGCGTGGGCTTTAAGACCCGCCGTTTCCGTGCCGTGTACCGCCGCGATGCCGGCGGGGGCGCGCTGCAGGCTGCGCTCAAGCAGCTTGCCGAGGACGTTGAGGCTGCGGTCCGCGACGGCGTGAACATCGTGGTGTTGAGCGATCGTGCTGCTGCGGGCGAGGTGCCCGTGCCGTCGCTGCTCGCCGTGGGCTGCGTGCACAACCACCTGATCCGCGCCGGCGTGCGTACCTTTGCCGACATCGTGGTGGAGTGTGGCGACGCCGTGTCCCCGCACGACTTTGCGGCACTGGTGGGCTACTCCGCGAGCGGCATCTATCCGTACAACGCACACGCGTGCATCCGCGATCTGGCGGCACGCGGCGACCTGGACGTGACGGCCGAGCAGGGCATCGCCAACTACAACAAGGCTGCGACCGCCGGCATCGTCTCCATCATGTCCAAGATGGGCATCTCCACGGTGCAGAGCTACCATTCGGCGCAGATCTTCGAGGCCGTGGGCTTTACGCCGGAGTTCGTCAACGCGTACTTCGCCGGCACGGTGAGCCGTGTGGGCGGTATGGGTGTCGAGGACGTCGAGCGCGAGCAAAACGAGCGCTACGACGCCGCGCTCGCCATCCTTAAGAGCCCGGCTCCCGATCAGCTGCCCACGCTGGGTCTGACCAAGTGGCGCCCGCTCGGCGGCGAGGATCACCTTATCGATCCGCAAACTGTCTACCTGCTGCAGACCGCCTGCCGTGAGGACAGCTACGACACCTTTAAGGAGTACAGCGCCCGCCTGCACCGCACCGGCCGTGCCGTGCGCCTGCGCGACCTGCTGGACTTTGATGCCAGCGGCCGTACCCCGGTGGCACTCGACGAGGTCGAGCCTGCGCTCAACATCGTCCGCCGCTTTAACACCGGCGCCATGTCGTACGGCTCCATCAGCAAAGAGGCACACGAGTGCATGGCCATCGCCATGAACCGCCTGCACGGCCGTTCCAACTCGGGCGAGGGCGGTGAGGATCCGCGTCGCGAGACCCCGCTGGCCAACGGTGACTCCAAGAACTCCGCCATCAAGCAGGTGGCAAGCGCACGCTTTGGCGTGACGAGCCGCTACCTGTGCAGCGCCTTCGAGATTCAGATCAAGATGGCCCAGGGCGCCAAGCCCGGCGAGGGCGGACGCCTCCCCGGCAAGAAGGTCTACCCCTGGATCGCCGAGGTCCGTCAGTCCACGCCCGGCATCGGCCTGATCTCGCCTCCGCCGCACCACGACATCTACTCCATCGAGGACCTGGCCGAGCTGATCTTCGATCTTAAGAACGCCAACCCCGGCGCGCGCGTGTCGGTCAAGCTGGTCAGCGAGGCCGGCGTCGGCACCATCGCCACCGGTGTGGCCAAGGGTGCTGCCGACAAGATCTTGATCAGTGGCCACAACGGCGGCTCGGGTGCCGCTGCGCGCGACTCTATCTGGCATGCGGGTCTGCCGCTGGAGCTTGGCCTTGCCGAGGCCCAGCAGACGCTGCTGCAAAACGGCCTGCGCTCGCGCGTGGTGCTCGAAGCCGACGGCAAGCTCATGGACGGCACCGATGTCGCCGTCGCCTGCTTGCTGGGCGCCGAGGAGTTTGGCTTTGCGACCATGCCGCTCATCTCCATGGGCTGCCTCATGCAGCGCGACTGCCAGCAGGATACCTGCCCGGCCGGCATCGCCACGCAAAACTGCCGCCTGCGTCACGGCTTCCGCGGCAAGCCCGAGCACGTTGAGCGCTTTATGCTCTTTGTTGCCGAGCAGTTGCGCGAGGTCATGGCGAGCCTGGGCTTCCGCACCGTCGACGAGATGGTCGGCCATCCCGAGTGCTTACGCCAGATCGAGGTACCGGGCAACCGCAAGGCCAACCTGCTCGATCTGTCGCCCGTGCTGGCGAGCGCGACCTGCGAGTTCGGTGTCCATATCCCGGGCGCCGACGGTCGCCACTTCCTGCCGCAGATGGCCGCGGACAGCGAGCTCGACAAGACGCTCGACTCCACGTTGTTTGTGCCCTATACGGCCGATGCCCGTGCGCACCTGCGTCCGATTCGCTTCCGCGCCGATATCGCCAACGTCAACCGCTGCGTGGGCACCATCTTGGGCAACGCAGTGACCAAGGCGCATCCCGAGGGGCTGCCCGCGGGCTCCATCACCATCGATTGCGATGGTTCGGCCGGTCAGAGCTTTGGCGCCTTCCTGCCGCGCGGTATTACGCTCAACGTGTGCGGCGACGCCAACGACTACTTTGGCAAGGGCCTTTCGGGCGGCGAGGTGTCGGTGCGCCCCAACCCGCATGCGACCTACAAGTTCGACGAGAACATCATCGTGGGCAACGTTGCGTTCTTTGGTGCCACGAGCGGGCGCGGCTTCATTAACGGTCTTGCCGGCCAGCGTTTTGCCGTGCGCAACTCCGGTGCCACCGTGGTGGTCGAGGGCTGCGGCAACCATGGCTGCGAGTACATGACGGGCGGTCTGGCGCTCATCCTGGGCGAGGTCGGGCAGAATTTTGCCGCCGGCATGACAGGCGGCGTGGCCTACGTTTTTGACCAATATGGCACGCTCGACGCCCGCGTGAACCACGAGAGCGTGGAGCTCAAGGCCCCGACGACCGACGAGCTGGCGCAGATTCGAGAACTCATCCAGGAGCACGTGGACGCGACGCAGAGCCCGCGCGGCATCAAGCTGCTCTACAGCTTTGAGACGATGAGCAAGCACTTTGTGAAAGTCATTCCGACCGAGTACGAGCGCGTGCTGGCGATTGTCGCCGCGGGCGAGGCTGCCGGCAAGACGCATGCGCAGGCTGAGGAGCTGGCGTTTGACATCGTGACCGGTCGCGCGAGTGCCGCGGATGTCGCTCGCTTTGATGCCGCGGGCGGTGCGTCCGTGGCTGCCAGCTCTGTTGCTTCGACCAAGAAGGAGGCGTAAGTGCCATGGGTAAGCCCGGTGCTTTTCTTGATATCGATCGCGTGACCCACGAGCTTCGCCCCGTGGAGGAGCGCAGCCATGATTTTGATCCGCTGTACGTGGAGCTTGATGACGATGCGCGTCGCGCCCAGGCGAGCCGCTGCATGATGTGCGGCGTGGCGTTTTGCCAGATGGGCGCGAGCTTTGGCAAGGCACGCCCGAGCGGCTGCCCGCTGCACAACCTGATTCCCGAGTGGAATGAACTGGTGTACCGCGGCCGCTGGGACGAGGCCGCCGAGCGCCTGTCGCTCACCTCGCCCATGCCCGAGTTCACGAGCCGCGTGTGCCCGGCGCTGTGCGAGGCCGCGTGCAACCTGGGTTCGGTCGATGGCCAGCCTACGACGATCCATGACAACGAGCGTGCGATCAGCGACCATGAGTGGGCACATGGCGGTCCGCGTCGCTTTGAGCCGGCAGGGGAGGGCGCGCCCACGGTTGCCGTGGTGGGCTCCGGTCCTGCTGGTCTGGTGGCTGCATGGGAGCTTGCGCGTCGTGGCGCCCGCGTGACGGTGTTTGAGCGTGACGACCGCCCGGGCGGCCTGCTCATGTACGGCATTCCCAACATGAAGCTCGAGAAGTCCGTGGTCGAGCGTCGCGTGGCGCTCATGCGCGAGCTGGGCATTGTGTTTGAGCTTGGTGCCGATGTGAACGATCCCAAGGTTGCCGCCAAGCTCGATGGCTTTGACGCCGTCGTGGTGGCTGCCGGCGCCCGTGCTCCGCGTGGGCTTTCGGCTGCGAACATTGATGCCCCGGGCGTGGTGTACGCGGTGGACTACCTGACGGCTTCGACCATCTCGGTGCTCGATGGTGGCGAGCCCGCGGTGAACGCGCACGGTCTGGACGTCGTGGTCATTGGCGGCGGCGATACCGGCAACGACTGCGTGGGTACCGCGGTGCGTCAGGGTGCGCGCAGCGTGCGCCAGTTTGAGTTCTTGCCGGCCGCGCCCGATAAGCGCGCGGCTGGCAACCCCTGGCCGCAGTGGCCCAATGTGAAGAAGACCGACTACGGCCAGCAGGAGGCTATCGCTGCGATGGGTGGCGAGATGCGTGTCTGGGGCGTGGATACGCTCGAGGTGCTGCTGGACAAGAAGGGTGCGGCTGCGGGTCTGCGCGTGGTCGATCTGGACTGGTCGGCGGGCAAGCCCGAGCGCATCGCGGGCTCCGAGCATGAGGTGCTGGCGCAGCTGGTGCTCATCGCCTGTGGCTTTACGGGCCCCGAGCACGGCGTGTTCGATGCGGTGAGCGTGCCTGTTGCTACCGCTGGTCGTCCGCTGCCGGTGATGGCTGCCGAGGGCTCGCACCTCGCGGCTCGCACGGAGGGTGTCGCCGCGGATGCCGCGCCGGTGTATGTGGCGGGTGATGCCCGCAACGGCAGCTCGCTCGTTGTGAATGCCATGGCCGATGCCCTGGCCTGCGCAGCCGAAGTCGCCGAGGCGTTGGAGCTGTAAAGTAGTCATTTAAGAACGTCCCCAATGACTAGTCATTGGGGACGTTCTTTTTTGTCTAGTCGTTGGGGGACACTGAACTGCCTCCCATTTCTTGGACATGAGAAATGGGAGGCTTTTTATGCGAGTCGACTTGAGGGTGAAACACGACATCGAGGCCAGGAAGGCGGCGATCGGGCTCTTCGAGCGAGGCCACGGCTACAAGTCGGCGGCGAA
>DBGFJU010000066.1:0-17371 GCA_048529485.1 Collinsella aerofaciens
CGCGAGCGTGAGGAGCTGGCTGCCCTGCGTGCCGAGCGTGCGAAGGCCGAGGAGGTCGCCTCGAACGCTGCATCCGAGCGCAAGCCCGCGCCCGCACCCAAGCCCGCTGCTGTGAAGCCTGCACCTGCCGCGCCCAAGCCTCAGCCTAAAAAGGCCGCTCGTCCCAAGTCCGTCGAGCCCAAGCCGAGCCGTGACGAGATGACCTTTGCCCAGCGCATGGTTACCTCCAAGGAACCTACGGGCGAGAACGAGATCCCTGGCATGGCGCCGGCTCAAAAAATCATCATTGTCCTTGCCCTCATCGCGTTTGTCATCATTATGGGCTACACGATCCTGACTAGCATGGGCCTGCTCTAACCGATTTGCATCGGGTGTCATGTCCGCATCCTCTGCTCTCGTCTAACCCTCAAATTCTGTACCACACATCCGAAAGGTCGCCCCATGGCTTTGACCGACATCTCGCATCCCACCGACATTGCAATGCTCACCGATCTGTACGAGCTCACTATGGCCCAGGGCCTGTGGGAGAGCGGCAAGGCCAATGAGCAGGGTTGTTTTACCGCGTTTTACCGCGACCATCCCTTTGGCAGCGCCTATGCCGTCATGTGCGGCACCGCCGAACTGCCCGAGCTGGTCGAGAATCTGCGCTTTACGCCCGAGGACATCGACTACCTCGCCTCGCTCCAGGCCCCTGCCGGCGGCGCGATGTTCAAGCCTGGATTCCTCGACTACCTGCGCGATTTTCGTGCGCATGTAAACATCGACGGCGTGCCCGAGGGCGAGCTCGTCTTTCCACGCGAGCCCATGGTGCGCGTCACCGGCCCCGCGCTGGAGTGCCAGCTGCTCGAGACGGCGCTGCTCAACATCGTCGGGTTCCAGACGCTTGTCGCCACCAAGACGGCGCGCGTGGTGCTCGCCGCCGACGGTCGTCCCGTGGCGGAGTTTGGCCTGCGCCGAGCCCAGGGTCCCGATGGCGGCCTGGCCGTTGCACGCGCGAGCTACGTTGCCGGCTGCTCCTCTACGTCCAATGTGCTCGCCGGCCGCCGCTACGGTATTCCCGTCTTTGGCACGCATGCGCACAGCTGGGTGATGAGCTTCGATTCCGAGCTCGAGGCCTTCCGTGCCTTTGCCAAATCGAGCCCCAAGAACTGTACGCTGCTCATCGACACCTATGATGTGCGCGAGGGCTGTGAGCATGCCATTACGGTTGCCAAGGAGATGGAGGCGGTGGGCGAGCGTCTGTCGGCTATTCGCATCGACTCCGGCGACCTCGCCAAGCTCTCCAAGTATGTTCGCGGCCGGTTTGATGCCGAGGGCCTGCCCTATGTGGGGATCTCGGTTTCCAACGATCTTGACGAGTACACGATTCAGTCGCTGCTCGACCAGGGTGCGCCTATCGACAGCTTTGGCGTGGGTACCAAGCTCGCGACCTGCTATGACCAGCCGGCGCTGGGCGGCGTGTACAAGCTTTCCGCCCGCCGTGCGAGCGAGGCAGATCCATGGACGCCGGTGGTCAAGCTCTCCGAACAGCCCTACAAGCGCACGATCCCGGGTGTGCAACGCGTGCGCCGTTATTACGACGGCTTTGGCGGCCCGGTCTGCGACATGATCTACGACGAGGACCATCTGGCGGGGGAGGGTGCCGCGCGCGGTAATACCCTCGTGGCCGTGAATGATGCCGCCCTGGTGACCGACGTGTCCGAACTTGAGTATCGCGAGCTGCTGGTGCCGATCGTGCGCGATGGCAGTGCGGTGGCTCCGCGTGAGAGCATCCAGGACGCGCGCGAGCGTTGTGCTTGGGCGCTCGATCATCTGGATGCGGCTTTCAAGCGCTTCCTGTATCCGCAGACCTACGTGGTGGGTATGGAACAGGGCCTGGCCCAGGTGCGCGACGAGCTCGTGCGCAAGAATATGTCCGCGGCCTCGGCTTTCCCCTGGGCAAAATGATCCGCATGCGACGGAGGAAAACGTATCATTTTCTCGCTCGCCCGTTCGCCCGTTCGCTGAACAGTCGATTGGTTTGACGTATGACGACTTCTTATAAAACGATGGTGGTAAAGATCGGTTCGTCCACGGTGGTGGGCGCCGACGGCAAGGTCAACCGCGCCTTTATCGGCGGGCTTGCCGATCAGGCCGCAGCGCTGCGCAAGCTCGGCTGGCGTCTGGTCGTGGTGAGCTCGGGCGCTATCGCCTGTGGCTATCCCGTGCTGGGATTCGACCGTAAGCCGGTCGGCGACCTGCCGAGCCTGCAGGCCTGCGCTTCGGCCGGCCAGTGCATTATCTCGTCGGCCTACGACGAGGAGTTTCATGCGCGCGACCTGCTCACCTCGCTCGTGCTGCTCACGCGTCACGACACGGCGCGCCGTACGTCCTACCTGCACGCGCGCGACGCCCTGCTGCGCCTGGTGAAGCTTGGCGTGGTGCCGGTCGTCAACGAGAACGATACCGTTACCGTCGATGAGATCAAGTTCGGCGACAACGACACACTGGCGGCGCTTGTGAGCTGCCTGGTTTCTGCCGATCTGTGCGTGACGCTCTCGGACATCGATGGCCTCTATACTGCCAATCCGCATGAGGACCCCACGGCCGAGTTTGTTCCTGTCGTGCATAAGATCGATGCCAAGATTATTGCCTCGGCGGGCGATTCTTCCACATCGGTGGGCACGGGCGGCATGATTACCAAGATTCGCGCGAGCCGCATCCTGATGACGGCGGGCATTCAGAGCGTGATTTGCTCGGGCGAGGAGCCCGATGCGCTCGTGCGCCTCGCCCGCGGCGAGAGCGTGGGCACGCTGTTCGATCCGCCGGCGGAGCGTCTGGACATCGCACCCCGCAAGCTGTGGATCGCACTGGGCGACAAGGCGCATGGCTCGGTGACGGTCGATGATGGTGCTGCGAAGGCGTTGGTCAGCCGTGGCTCTTCCCTGCTTGCGGTGGGTATTCGCGAGGTCGATGGTCAGTTTGCCGAGGGCGATGTGCTCGACGTGTGCGACCCGAGCGGTATGGTTGTCGCCCGCGGTATCGCCGAGGCCGATTCGGACGTGCTGGAGCTTGCAGCCGGCCGCCGCCAGGACCAGATCGCCAGCAACCGCCTGCTGGCAGACCTGGCCGAGAAGCCGGCGATACACAGGGATAACTTGATCGTATTTGCATAAAGAAAGACAGCGCTGCGGATCGTTTCCTGCAGCGCTGTCTTTCTCGTGCCGGCACTTGGGGACGTTCCTTATGTGCCGGCACTTTGGGACACTCCTTAGCTAGAAGATCCGGCGCAGGTCTCCGCGGTTGAGCGCTTCGTCGAAGAGGTGCTTGAACACCACGCTGCCGTGCAGGCCGTCGTGCTCGAACTCGTTGGTCACCCAGGCATGCGAGTTGCCCACGCGGCTGAGCGTATCGAGCTGCATGCCCGAATCGACGTACATATCGTCGAAATACACCGCGGCCTGGAGTGGCACCTCGTTGCAGGCTAGGCGCTGCGGGTCGTAGATCTTGTCCCAGCTGGTGTCTTCCATCAGCAGGTCCATGGCGGGCTTAAACGGCATAAGCTCGGGCATCTGCTCAAACATCCACGGGAACATGGCCTCGCCGGTAAACATGAGCGGGCGCGCGAGGGTGTCGAACTCGGCGCGGTGTGCCTTCTCTTCAGCCGCGGCCCAACCAATGGGCATGGTGTCGCCGTCGGCGTATATGAACTCCTGCAGCGTCCAGTACAGCGGATTCGTGCGCGTGTTGTTGTGCTCGAAGGCGCGCATCAAAAAACTGTCAGATACCGAGGCGCCGCAGGTCAGCGTACCGTCGCCGTCAACAAAAGCGTGATCGATAATCCAATGCATGCGCTCAAAGCTCGGCTTCATGCCAAAATCGCTGCCCATGAGCTGTAGGCGCTCGACCGTCATCGGCGAGCCGTCGGGCAGCACGGGCTTTTGTTCCTCGAGGGCATCTGCTAGGGCTGCCACGCGCTCGACGTCAGCGGGATAGCGGTCGTAATACTGCTGAGTTTTAGCTGCCATGCGCGGGAAGGTGTGCGCGTAGACCTCGCTTGCGCTTGCCGGCACGTGGGGGATGCCGCCGCAGGTAAAGCTTGCCGCCACGCCCTCGGGGAAGAGCGACAGGTAGCTCAGCGTCAAAAAACCGCCGTAGCTTTGGCCGAGCGTGACCCAGGGCTTGCCGCCAAAGCCCACTAGGCGCAGGTACTCAAAATCGCGCACGATGGAGCTGGCGAGGTGGCGCTTGAGGAAGTCAGCCTGCGAGCGTGCAGCATCGGAGCCGGCCGCCGTCGCGCGCTCGCCTAGTGCGGCAATCGTGCGTCCGTCCACGCAGCTACTGCGCCCGGTGCCGCGCTGGTCGGGAAGGACCACGCGGAAGTGCTTGATGGCCTCCTCGATCCAACCGTCGCTTGTGGGTGACAGCGGACGCGGGCTCTCGCCGCCGGGGCCGCCCTGCAAAAACAGGAGCAGTGGCAGATCGTCGTTGACGCGGTCGGGCGCGCAAACCACGCGGTAGAAGAGCTTGATGCACTCGGGCGCGCCGGCGATGGGTGCCGGCATAGCGCCGCGGCGCATGGTGCTGCCGACGGCCAGGAGCATCGGCTCCAGGCCGCGCCAGTCAAGGGGGACGTCGATGCTGTGGTCCTCGACATAAAGGCCGGGGACGTGGTACGAAGTGATGAGGGCCATGTGAGTCTTCCGTTCGTTGCGGTGTTTCGGGTTGACCAATTCTACCGCCGCGGGCGAGGCCATGCGCAAATCGGCTACCATGGTTGCAAACTTCTAGGAGAAAGGGCCGCCCATGTCGGTCGATATAGTCACGTATGTCCACGATCTTGCCGTTGCCGCCAAGGCAGCGTCGGCCTCGCTTGCCACGGCGAGCGATGAGCAGCGTCAGGAGGCCGTGCGCGCCATGGCCGCAGCACTGCGCAACGGTGTCGACTCCATCGTCGCCGCCAACGAGCTCGATATGTCCGCCGCGCGCGATGCGGGCACCTCGGCCGGACTGCTCGATCGCCTGCTGCTGACGCCCGAGCGCGTCGAGGGCATGGCCGCCGGCCTGGAAAAGCTCGCCGAGCTGCCCGATCCCGTGGGCCGCGTGCTCGACCACCGCGTGCTTACAAGCGGCGTGGACCTGACCCGTGTGAGTGTGCCGCTGGGCCTGGTCGCCATGGTCTACGAGGCGCGCCCCAACGTGACGGCCGACGCCGCAGGCATCTGCATCCGTACCGGCAACGCCTGCATTCTGCGCGGCGGCTCGCTGGCCTATCACTCGTGTGCCATGATCGCCGAGCTGCTGGCCGATGCGCTCGAGGCCAAGGGCTTCCCGCGCGAGGCCGTGTCGATGATCGAGTCCACCGACCGCGAGGCCACCGGCGAGCTCATGAAGCTCCGCGGTATTGTCGACGTACTCATTCCGCGCGGCGGTGCAGGCCTGATCCAGCGCTGCATGCGCGAGTCGCTTGTGCCGGTGATCGAGACGGGCACGGGCAACTGCCACATCTACGTGCATGAATCCGCCGACTTTGATAAGGCGCTCAACATTATCGTCAATGCCAAGACCCAGCGCGTGGGCGTGTGCAATGCCGCCGAGTCGCTGCTGGTCGACCGTGCCGTTGCTGATCGCTTCCTGCCCGCAGTCGTTGCCGTGCTGCACGACCACGGCGTACTGATTCACGGCGACGATGCCGCGTGCGCCGCATGCGCCGATGCCGGTCTTGCCGAGGGCGATGACTACGTCGCCGCGACTGAGGAGGACTGGGGTCGCGAGTACCTGGCTCTCGAGATGAGCGTGAAGGTCGTGGCAAGCGAGGACGAGGCCATCGCACACATCAACCGCTACGGCACGATGCACTCCGAGGCCATCGTTGCCGAGGACACGGATGCTTGCGAGTGCTTCCTCGATGCGGTCGATGCCTCGGCCGTGTACTCCAACGCCAGCACTCGCTTTACTGACGGCGGCGAGTTTGGCCTGGGCGCCGAGATCGGCATCTCGACCCAAAAGCTCCACGCCCGTGGCCCCTTTGCCGCCGAGGCCCTCACCACCTACAAATACAAGCTCCGCGGCACCGGCCAGGTCCGCCCCTAAACCCCTCGTAAACGAAAACCGCCACAAAGGTGCCTGTCCCCTTTGTGGCGGTTTTAGGTGGCGTGGGCGGTTAGGCCTGGAAGGTATCGCGGTCGGGGGCGAAGGACTGCATGGCCGCGATGGTGCGGTCAAAGAGCTCGGGGAGCTCCCAGCCCAACATCTCGGCGCCCTGCGAAATCACGTCGCGTGAGCAGCCGGCGGCAAAGCGCTTGTCCTTGAACTTCTTCTTGAGCGACTTGGTCGTAAAGTCCATAACGCTCTTGCTCGGGCGCATGATGACTGCAGCGCCGATCAGGCCGGTGAGCTCGTCGCAGGCAAACAGGATCTTTTCCATCTGCAGCTCGGGTTTGGGCAGCGAGGTGTTGAAGTCCGACGTGTGCGTCTGGATGGCGCGAATGAGCTCGGGAGACGCACCTTCGCCCTCAAGAATCTCGGCAGCATAGATGGTGTGGTTCATGGGGTCGTCCTCATGCTCCTCCCAATCCAGGTCGTGCAGCAGACCGACGATGCCCCAAAACTCCTCGTTCTCTGGGTCGAACTCGCGCGCAAAGTGGCGCATGGTGCCCTCGACCGTCTCGCCGTGGGTGATGTGGAACGGATCTTTGTTGTGCTCGTTGAGCAGTTCGAACGCACGGTCGCGGGTGATTCCGGCGGTAAGCGGCTCTGCCATAAGAGACTCCTTGTGCTCGTGGGTATCGATAAGAATGAATACTACTAGAACAAGAAAACCACCACAAAGGTGCCTGTCCCCTTTGTAGTGGTTTTTGGCGCGGATGGGTTAGTTGAGGGCGGCTTGGGCTAGGCGAGCTTCGGCGTCCTCCTCGGTGACGCCCAAGGCCACGGCGAACTCCTCGATGGAGCGGCGCTTGGCCTCCTTGAGTACGCGCATGTAGTAGGAGCTGGGTTTTTTATCAGCTTCCTCGGCCTGGCGAATTCGGTGCATCATGGTCTTTGCCACGCGGACCGTCTCGGGCGCGCCCAGCTTGAGCTGCTGCTTAAAGTGCGTCTCCTCAAGCGAGCTGTTGCGCTCGGTAAAGGTGTCGCACTCCAGCTCGTCATAGTGGCTCAGCAGGTGCTCGGCATCTTGCTGCGAGATGGCGGCGTGCAAACGGTCGGCCTGCGCCACGGGGTACATGAGGATCGTCTGCGCATGTCCCTGCTTGGTCTCGAGTAGCAGCATGGGCTGCGGTGTGTCGTCCCTAAAACCGACGACGGTGCAGACTCCCTGGCCCGGATGAATGACGTGTTGACCGATTGAGAACATGCTACCTCCAACTTATACGAATTTACGTATGTCTAGAATAACACGCTGACGTGCGCAAACCCTTACTTTATGCAGGAAAAGCACACAACTCTGATAGGTAAGAGTATTCGATAACAGACGCAGCTCATTCACACCTTTATGCATTTTCAACGCCTGCATAATCTGCAGGCAGACCGGCATCTTTGAGTGACTCCATACAAGCTGTAGTCATTTTTGTGCATATGCAATATCTATTAGCTTTACCCTGCGACAGTGCCCGTCGCTTGTGATAGAGTGCTACAAACTCTGGCTTTTGCCCTACGAGTGATCAAGAGCTCGGGGGCTTTAACACAAGGAGGATCTATGCCCGAGAAGATTGAAGAGCTGGTACGCGCTGCGCTTGCTGCGGCCCAGGAGGCCGGCGACCTTTCCGCATTTGAACTTGACGATTGCGCTATCGAGCGACCGGCTGACACTTCTCATGGCGAGTGGACCTCTACCATGGCCCTGAAGTCCGCCAAGCTGGCCCACTGCGCCCCGCGCAAGATCGCCGAGGCCATCGTTGCCCATATGCCCGAGGACCCCGCGATCGAGAAGGTCGAGATCGCAGGCCCCGGCTTCATCAACTTCTATCTCTCCGTTGCCGTCAAGAATGCCATCTTTGGCGAGGCTCGCGAGAAAGGTATGGACTTCGCTAAGTCCAACGTCGGTGGTGGCCTGAAGACCCAGGTCGAGTTCGTTTCCGCTAACCCCGTCGGACCCATGCACATCGGCCACGGCCGCTGGGCCGCGCTGGGCGACTCGCTCTGCCGTGTTATGGACCACGCCGGTTACGACATCCAGCGTGAGTTCTACATCAACGACCACGGCTCTCAGATGAACACCTTCGGCAACTCCATCAGCACGCGCTATATGCAGCTTGCCGACATCATCGCCAAGCAGGGCGTGGATATCGACGAGGCTCACAAGCTGCTGATCGCCGACCGCGACGCCTTTGTTGCCGACGAGAACGACGAGCACCCCGAGACCCATCCGTATCAGGACAACTTTGCCGAGACTCTGGGCAAGGACTCCTACGGCGGCGACTACATCATCGACGAGGCCGCCGAGTTCTGGCGCACCGACGGCGATAAGTGGGTCAACGCCGATCCGCAGGAGCGCATGGAGAGCTTCCGCGAGCGCGGCTATGTAAAGATGGTCGACAACATGCGCGACCTCTGCCACGCCGTCAATTGCGACTTCGATCGTTGGTTCTCCGAGCGCTCGCTGTATGTGAAGGACACCGAGGGTGAGACCGCCGGCACCTCCGCCGTCGACCGCGCTTTTGAGAAGCTCGACAAGATGGGCTATCTCTACACTAAGGACGGCGCCCTGTGGTTCCGCTCCACCGACCTGGGCGATGACAAGGACCGCGTCCTGATCAAGTCCGACGGCGAGTACACCTACTTCGCCTCCGACGTTGCCTATCACTGGGATAAGTTCCAGCGCGTCGACCACGTCATCGACATCTGGGGCGCCGACCATCACGGCTACATCGAGCGCGTCCGCTGCGTCTGCGACGCCTTGGGTTACCCCGGCAAGTTCGAGGTTCTGCTGGGCCAGCTCGTCAACCTGCTGCGCAACGGCAAGCCCGTCCGTATGTCCAAGCGCAAGGGCACCATGGTGACCCTGCAGGAGCTCGTCGACGAGGTCGGCTCCGATGCCGCTCGCTACACGCTCATCTCCAAGAGCTCCAACCAGATGGTCGACTTCGATATTGAGGCCGTTAAGAAACGCGACAACTCCAACCCGGTGTACTACGTGCAGTACGCTCACGCCCGTGTGTGCTCCATCCTGCGCCGTGCCGCTGACGTTACGCCCGAGCAGGCTGACGAGATGGGCATGAAGGCCGTCGCCGCCAAGGCCATCGGTGAGAACGTCGATTACTCGCTGCTGACCGACCCGACCGAGCTCGCCCTTTCGCGCAAGCTCAACGAGCTTACCGACCTCATCGCCAGCTGCGCTCGCGACCGCGCCCCGTTCCGTCTGACGCACTTTGCTGAGGAACTCGCCGGCGACTTCCACAGCTTCTACGCTGCCTGCCAGGTTCTGCCGAGCGAGGGCCGTCCCGTCGACCCCGAGCTTTCGCGTGCCCGTCTGGCCGCTTGCGATGCCGTCCGCGTGACGCTCGCCCTGGTGCTCACCCTTGTTGGTGTCTCCGCTCCCGAGCAGATGTAATCTGCGGGTCATTTGACCGTGTAGGTTCGGCTTTGCTGAGCCCTATAAGCCCGATCTCCATGCGGAGGTCGGGCTTTTTGCATAAACGCCGGCGTATTGACGAATTTGGGGCTGCTGGAAATACGAAACTATGCCGGTTTACTACGATGAATTGAGAAATGCCAACCACGCCGGCTTTTCGCTAAAAAGTGCAAGGCATCTACCTGCGGTTTTAGTTCAACAAGTTTCGGAGTGGTCGCGGTTGAGCGATTCATCGTAGTAAACCGCCATAGTTTTGGCGGAGGCAGTCAGATTTGTGGGCGGTAAACCAAAGAGTGTCCCTTTTGAATAGTCGTTTAAGAACGTCCCCAATGACTAAGTTGCAGGTGACGGCGGTTGTGTTACACTAACGCTGCGTATATGACGCAAATATCTCGATACAGATCAATGATGTCCGTCGGTATTTGACGGAGCTAGACTGTTTAGCCGCCCTGAAGGTTTATGCAGGGAGCATGTGATCACAGGGCTTGAAAAGAAAGTTGAGCAAACACTGTGTCTGATCAACAGCAAGAAAACGAAATAACGACGACGCAGGCCGCTCCCGCTGCACCGGTTGCGTCGGACCAGGTCGCGGCGCCCGCGCAAACCTCGGCTCCTGAGACGCCTAAGGCTGCAACGGCTGAGAAGGCCGTGCCTGCAACTGGTGAGGAGGCTGCTCCGGCAAAGCCCAAGCGCACGCGCCGCGCGGCCAAGCCTGCCGCTGACGGCGAGGAGGTCACCAAGCCCAAGCGCCGTACCGCGCGCACGACGCGCGCCAAGCGCACCGTTGCAGCTGACTCCTCGGCGCCGATTTCCGATGAGGTCGCGCAGGCACGTGCGTTGGCGCAGATTAGCGAGGCTCAGGTGGTGCGCGCCCGCCGTCGTGCTGCCGAGCGCGAGGCCGCGGCTCTGACCGAGCTTGCAGCTCCGTCTGTGCCCGAGACGCCTGCCGCCACCGAGACCCCTGTCGCCGACCAGCCAACCGAGAAGCCGGTACCGCGCACACGCCGTCGCACGGCTGCTAAGGCCGAGCAGGTTGCCGATCAGGTAACCCCCGAGCTCGCTGAGGCTTCGGTCCGTTCCGCGGCAGGGGAGGGCACATCGCCTGTTGAGCCCGCTGCGCCTGCCGAGGCCAGCGAAGTTCCCGTTGTCGATCCGGCTTTGCGCCCGCACCGTCGCGGTCGCAAGCCCAAGGCTTTCGTCGAGCCGAGAAGGCCGCAGCCGCAGCCGCCGCCGCTCGGGATGCTGCGGCGACCGCCGAGCCTGCAACCGCTGCCGACGCGCCCGTCCAGGATGCTACGACTTCCGAGGCCGTTTCTGCTGATGTCGAGCCCGCCGACGTCCGCCCTGGTCGCAGCCATCGTACTGCTGCTAAGCGCACGTCCAAGGCCAAGGCTGCCAAGAAGGGTGCGTCCGAGGATTCCGCCGAGACGACCGCCGATGCATCGATTGATGCCGCCGAGCCCCAGGACGTCGAACAGCCTGCGTCCGAAAAGCCCAAGCGTGGTCGTAAGAAGTCCGCTAAGGCCAAGGCGTCCGAGCAGCGGGCTGATGTCGAAGCGCAGGTCGATTCCGGCGCCGAGGCCAATGACGCCGCTGCGGCCAATGCCGACGCCGCCGCAACCGATGGCGCCGCGCCCGCCGAGGCCGAAGACGGCGCTCGCCCCAACCGTCGCCAGCACAAGCGCAACGAGGAGCGCAACGAGGAGCGCAACGAGCGCAAGGACGAGCGCAACAACGACCGTCGCAACCGCCAGCGCGATCGCAAACAGCGCAACAAGGAGCGCAACGCCGCCCCCACCGAGCCCACGCTTTCGCGCGAGGAGCTCGCTGCCATGAAGGTCGCCGAACTGCGCGAGAAGGCCAAGGGGTTCGAGATCGAGACGACCGGCAAGAAGAAAGCCGAGCTCGTCGAGGAGATCTACGTCACCGCCGCGAAGGCCGAGGGCTTCCGCGACATCAAGGGCATTCTGCAGATTCGCCCGGACAGCTCCGGCATCATCCACGCCCATGGCTACATGAAGTCCAACGACGACGCCTTCGTGCCCGCCTACCTCATCCGCTCCGCGCGCCTGCGCACGGGCGCCGTCATCGAGGGCTCGCTGCGCCCTTCGCGCGGCGGCGACAAGCGCGCCGGCCTCGCCAAAATCACGACCGTCAACGGTCTGGATCCCGAGCAGATTCGCAATCGCCCCAAGTTTGGTGACCTCACCCCGGTCTATCCCAACGAGCCGCTGCGCATGGAGCACGGCAAGGACTCCATTACCGGTCGCGCCATCGACATCGTGTCGCCGATCGGCAAGGGTCAGCGTGGCCTGATCGTGTCCCCGCCTAAGGCCGGCAAGACCACGATCCTCAAGAAGATCTGCCAGTCTATCTCGATTAACAACCCCGAGGTACACCTCATCTGCCTGCTCGTCGACGAGCGCCCCGAAGAGGTCACCGATATGCAGCGTTCCATCAAGGGCGAGGTTGTGGCGTCGACCTTCGATATGCCCGCCGACAACCACACTCGTGTGGCAGAGCTCGTCATCGAGCGCGCCAAGCGCATCGTGGAGCTGGGTGGCGACGTCGTGGTGGTGCTCGACTCCATCACGCGTCTTGCCCGCGCCTACAACTTGGCGGCGCCCGCCTCGGGCCGCATCCTTTCGGGCGGCGTCGATTCGGCGGCCCTGTATCCGCCCAAGCGCTTCCTGGGCGCAGCCCGTAATATCGAGAATGGTGGCTCGCTCACCATCCTAGCCTCTGCCCTCATCGACACCGGTTCCAAGATGGACGAGGTCATCTTTGAGGAGTTCAAGGGCACCGGCAACATGGAGCTTAAGCTCGACCGCGACCTGGCCGACCGTCGCATCTTCCCGGCTATCGACCCCGTTGCCTCCGGTACGCGTAATGAGGACCTGTTGGTCGACGAGCAGATGCGTCCGTTTGTCTTTGGTCTGCGTCGCATTCTTGCCGGCATGAACAACACCGAGCGCGCAGCCGCATCGTTTATCAAGGGTCTTAAGGGCACCAACACCAATCAAGAGTTCCTGGTGCGTTCGGCCAAAAAGCACAGCGACTACGAGCAGACGTTCTAGGTTGTCATCCACACGCAGCGATAGCCATCAATGCGATAAAGGGTCGGGGCTTGCGCCTCGGCCCTTTTCCATATTGCCGCTCCGCACTTATTTTTGACCATAAGACTGGCAAGCAGCAGGTTTCCCGTTTCAATCCGACATCGTCGCTTGCAATCGACAGGGCGGTTTCGCATAATAGCTTTTAAGCTTCGCGACGGAAAACGCAGATGAAACGAACCATATACCGTTGCTTTGGGGCATAGCCCCGCTTCATCTTCTCTCGCGCAGCCAACTGAATGATGCGATTTGGGTGCTGGAAGATGGGGAGAGCTCATGGCTTCTTCTGATGCAACACAACGAGCAGTCCTTGCCGGACTTTCGTGCGGGATCGGCCTTGCCGCTCCCGTGGTTATGTATGCCGCGACGCTGCCGTTTTCGTCGGTGAACGAGACGGTCGTGGCGGGTGCGGTTCCCTTCGCCGTGGGCGCGGTGGCGGGCGTGGGTATCTATGCCGCCTCGCTGGGTATCTCCGAGTACCGTGCGCAGCGTGAAGAGCGTCTGTTCCAGCCTGATGCCATGGGCGGTGCCGCCAATCTCAATCAGCATCAAAGCGAGTTCAAGACTGCCTCGATTCCAGCTCAGCAGCAGGATGCGACTCCTTACGCTGCTGTTTCTGCTTCTCAGGCTCAGTCGGAGCAGTCTACCTCGGCATTCCTTTCCGGCCTGACTGGTGCGTTCCAGCGCCGTCATGCCGATGATGGTGTCCCTACCATCGCTCGAGCCGCAGATGCTATGGACGAGGACGAGGCTTGGTCCATGATCGACAGTATGCTCGACGACGATTCGCCGGTGAGCTGCGACCCTGCACACTCGCGCGACGTCTATCAAGTCGCCATCGACGAGCTCACCAACGGCGGGCAGACCGGCTCCTTCAATCGCGACGACATCGCCGCCGCGGCACGCGCCGTGTCTGGCTCCCAGGCCGCCCCTGCGGGCAGCACGGCGGCTTTCGTGGCGCTCGTCGCCAACGCGGCAGCCAATAACGCCTACAGCGCTACCTCGGCGGACGCGAACGCTTCTGCCGACAATTCGTACGTTGATGAAGCCATGACTGCGGACGAGGAGGCCGTTGCCGCCCGCCGTGCCGCCGAAAGCTCGCTTTGGGGCGCTCCTGCCCAGCAGCAGGCGGCTGAGGCTGCGCCGTACAATGCAAACCTCGCCAGCATGCCTATCATCTCCGGTGCCGTGGACATCGATCTCGATGACCTCGATGAGCCTGCAGCCATCACCGCATCGATTGATGCCCAAGATCGCATCGACACCGGCGACCTTCCGGACGCCTCGCTCGAGGTTGATGTTCCCATGGCCGATTACTCGGGCCACGAGGACATGTGGGCCGCCGCCACCGCGATTCTGGATGAGATTGACGAGCCCGCTCCTGTTGCAGCCCCCGCTCCCGTCGCTGCCCCTCAGCCTGCTGCCCCCGCCTATGTCGGCCGTCACAGTGCTGTGTTCCCCGAGGATACTGCCCGTATCTCGCGCGAGAGCATCGAGCGGGCCGAGGCTATTGCCGCCGGCATTATGGAAAACCGTCGTCACGAGCGCGTCAATCAGATCCTCGAGGAAGAGATCGAGCGCCTGCAGTCCTCAACCGCCAAGCGTACGGGCCGTGCCTATCTGAGCGTTATCGAGGGCGGTACCGCCAGCTTCGCGCCGCTCCGCGCGGAGGCATAACTTCTGCATGGTTAAGATCAATCGAAAATGGGCGGTTGTAACCTGCCTGATGGCGCTCTTGATCTGTGGCAATTCGCTGGTTCCCGGCTCGGGGTCGGGCTCGCTGAGCCTAACGGTCATGGAAGCTATCCGCGGTTTCCTGCACAGCGTGGGACTTCCATATGAATGGGTGACCAACTTTGTTGTTCGCAAGTGCGCGCATTTTACCGAGTATATGGTGCTCGGCATCTTGGCAACGCACGCCTTTGATTTTGAGGGCCGGCGCACCTTTGACGTGCTGCTGCCCACGGCGGTGTTCCTGCTGCTGATTCCCTCGATCGACGAGACGATTCAGCTCTTTGTGCCGGGACGCGCCGGCATGATCACCGATGTGATGATCGACTGCTGTGGAGCGGCAACGGGCGTTGTGCTCCGATATCTCTTACGGTCGCTGATGTGCGCTAAAAAGGCCGCCTAGGACGTATTGTTTGGTCCTAGGCGGCCTTTTTTATTTGAGGGCTTATATGAGGCGTGGTGGCGTCGTTCCGTAGGTCGGATTTGCCGGGCGCGCCACGCCCTGTGGGTGCGTCTGCTACTGAAGCGCCTGTGCGCCCAGGGCCAAGCAGCCCATGATGCCCTGCTTGCCCTCGAGGCTGTTGTTGACAATATAGGTATCGATGTCGTTGACCTCGGGCGTGACGATATAGCCGTTGAGCATCTCGGCGCACTTTTTGCGTGCGAGCGGCACGATGGGGGTGTGGTCGGCCACGCCGCCGCCGATGATGATTTTTTGCGGTGCGTAGCACAGCGTGTAGGTCATGAGCGCCTGTGCCAGATAGCCGGCGAGCAGGTCCATGGCCTCTGGGTCATCGGCCATGTCTCCGGCGCTCTTGCCATCCCAGCGCTTTTTGACGCCGGGACCTGCGATGAGGCCCTCGAGGCAGTTGTCGTGGAAGGGGCAGGCGCTGTGCTCGCCAATGGTGTCGCGCGGATCGCGCGTGACCAGGATGTGGCCGGCCTCGGGATGCATCATACCGTGCACGAGCTTACCGCCCGAGAGCACACCGGCGCCCACGCCGGTACCGATGGTCAGGTAGACCACGTCCGTGAGGCCCTGGGCGCAACCAAAGGTGACCTCGCCCAGGCAGGCAACGTTGACGTCGGTGTCGTAGCCGCAGGGAATATTGAGCTCGTTTTGGATGGTGCCCAGCAGGTCGAAGTAGCGCCATGCCGTTTTGGGCGTCTCCAGGATCTTGCCGTATTGGGGCGAGGCAGGGTTGACTGCGGTGGGGCCAAAGGCGCCGATGCCCAGCGCGGCGATGCCCTTGTTCACAAACCATGCATTGACGGTCTCAACGGTCTCCTGCGGGGTCGTGGTCGCGATCTGCTCGCGCTCCAGGACCGTACCGTCTGCATAGCCCGTGGCGCAGACCATCTTGGTGCCGCCGGCCTCGAGCGCTCCGATAAGCTGCTGTTCTGCCATAGTATTCCTCTCTCTGGGACGAGTTGCTCCGTGACTAAAGTATAGGTCTCTAAACCATTTAAGAAAGCGCTATAAAAAGAAGAAGCCTCGCAACGTGGCGGGCGGTGCGGGGCTTCTTTGGTTGCTTTAGTTGCCGGGCCGTCCTTACCCGCGCGGCTTGATTTTATCACGTAGCGACTTGAGGTTCTCCAGTGCCGCGTTAAGCGTCTCATCCCGCTTGGCAAAGTGGAAACGAATCAGATGGTTGACGGGCTCGCGGAAGAAGCTCGAGCCGGGCACGGCGCCCACGCCCACCTTGGATGCGAGGTCCTCGCAGAATTCGAGGTCGCTGTCATAGCCAAACTCAGAGATGTCCATCATGACGTAGTAGGCGCCCTGCGGCACGTTATGCTCAAGACCGATGCTATCGAGCCCCTGGCAGAACAAGTCGCGTTTGGCGGTGTAGAGGTCGAGGACCTCATCGTAATAGCTGTCGTCGAAGTTGAGGGCGGTGACAACGGCTTCCTGCAGGGGAGCGGCGGCACCCACGGTGAGAAAGTCGTGGACCTTCTTGATATGCTCGGTGATCTGGGCCGGGGCGATGGTGTAGCCCAGGCGCCAACCGGTGATGGAGTACGTCTTAGACAGCGAGCTGCAGCTGATGGTTCGCTCGAACATGCCGGGCAGCGTGGCCATATAGACGTGCTCGTGGGGCGCGTAGACGATGTGCTCGTATACCTCGTCGGTAATGCAGTAGGCGTCGTACTTTTTGCAGAGGTCGGCGATGAAGGTGAGCTCCTCGCGCGTAAAGACCTTGCCGCAAGGGTTGGAAGGGTTGCACAGGACGATGGCCTTGGGGTCGTTGTCGCGGAAGGCTGCCTCGAGCGTCTCGCGGTCAAAGTCGAACGTGGGCGGGTTGAGCGGCACATAGATGGGCTCGGCACCCGAGAGAATGGTGTCAGCGCCGTAGTTCTCGTAGAACGGCGAGAAGATGACGACCTTGTCTCCGGGGTTCGTAACCGTCATCATGGCGGCCATCATGGCCTCGGTGGAGCCGCAGGTGACCACGATATTCTGGTTGGGGTCGATCGGCATGCCCATAAAGTGCTCCTGTTTGGCGGCGAGCGCCTCGCGCATGGCCTGGGAGCCCCAGGTAATGGAGTACTGGTGGTAGAGCGGCTTGGGGTCGGCGGCGATGGTGCTCAGGCTGTTGAGCAGCTGCGCCGGGGGATCGAAGTCGGGGAAGCCCTGCGAGAGGTTGACGGCGCCGTACTTATTGGAGATGCGTGTCATGCGGCGGATGACCGAATCGGTAAATCTCGCCGTACGGTTGGAGAGTTCTTTCATGCTGGTCCTTTCGAGCATTTGCAGTGGGGCAAGTTTACTCCTATGAAACCGGTGGGAATTGCTCGAAACGCGCCCGAAAAACTCTTTTCAAAATTCTTGAAAATTGGGGCTTGCATCGCGTGGCGTTCCTTGCAATAATAGTCGAGCGCGAAGCGCACAGGACACGGTGGGTGTAGCTCAGTTGGCTAGAGCGACGGGTTGTGGTCCCGTAGGTCGAGGGTTCGAGTCCCTTTACCCACC
>DBGFJU010000067.1:0-5133 GCA_048529485.1 Collinsella aerofaciens
GAAAACGTCCTCGCGCTGCGGAGTGTTTTCAAAACCAAGCCCGGTCCCGGCCTGCAGTAACGTTGCTGGCGGTTCTTGGGCATCGCTTGCTAGCGGGGTTCCTTTGCTGAAATGGACTTGGCCGAAAGGGCCGCTGGTCCCAGTCGCTGGTTCGCGCTTTGCGTGAACTCTGCGCTACCGTGGGACAGTTAGGCTTCTGTTGTTGGACCCGCTACATCTTCCCGGCCCAACATCGCCCGTAGCTTCTCGAAGCTTGCCTCGCTCAGGCAGTGCTCCATGTGGCAGCCCTCTTGCGACGCGACCTCAGCCGAAACACCCGCATCCTCCAGCAGCCCCACGAAAAAGCAGTGACGCTCCCACATTTGACGAGCGACCTCCAGACCACGCTCCGTCAGATGAACATCTCGCTTGCCCATTTCGACGTAGCCGTTGTTCTCCAACGTCGCCATAGCTTTTGAAACGCTTGCCTTAGTTACGCCAAGGTACTCTGCAACATCAATCGAGCGCACGATGCCCTGACGTTGCGACAGAACGTAGATCGATTCGAGATAGTCTTCTCCGGATTCACGCAGGGCCATGGACCGCCTTTCGCGATGATTGCTAGTTAGCCGTTGGATACTTTCCACGGCTTACTTTACCGCAAAAGTTGCCCATGTCTTACTACTTTGCCTAAAAGTTAGCCGTGTTTCACAAAACGAGCGGGACGAAAACAAAATGGGAACACGCCCCGCAAGGAGTGTCCCCAAGTGCCGGGTCGCAGCTACACGAGTCCAAAGTGCTTCGCGGCGTTGTAGATGCCGTCATCGTCTACGGCGGTCGTAACGTAGGTCGCTGCGGCCTTCACAGTCTCCTGCGCGTTGCCCATGGCCACACTAGTGCCCACGGCGGCAAACATCGACAGGTCGTTCTCGCCGTCGCCAAAGGCAATCGCCTCGCTCGCGTCGATGCCCAGGCGCTCCAGCGTCGCCGCCACGCCCAGGTCCTTGCCGCCGTTAGCGGGAATAATGTCACAGAACAGGTCGCACCAGCGCGTGGCGAGCGAATGCGACACGGCATCGGTCACGATATGCTCGTCGTCAGGGTCCACAAAGGCGCAGAACTGGTAGACCGGTGCGTCAAAGGCGTGCTCAAACGGCTCCTCGTGGTAGACGATTCCCGCGTTGCTGCCAGCCGTCACCACGCGCTCGGACAGGCGGTTCACAAACGAGTTCTCGCCCTGCATGCACAGCGAGTCGTAGCGCCCCTGCGCCACCTGGTCCACAATCACCGCGACGTCGTCCGAATCGATCGGACAGCTGCGGTAAACCCCCTCGGCATCAAAGCAGTGCTGACCCGAAAGCGTAATGTACGCATCCCAACCCAGGTCGAACAGCCAATCCGGCATCTGGTAGGTCGGGCGACCCGTGGCGATTACGCACGCGATCCCCTGCTCGCGAAAGCTGTCGAGCACCCGCTGCGCCGACGCCGGAATCTGGTGGGTCTTAAAACTCAGCAGCGTGCCGTCGATATCGAAAAACGCGGCTTTGATCATTCTCGCCTACTCCTCGCCCTCGAGCTTTTCGCTCGCCTCGAGCCACGCCATCTCCAGCTCGTCCATGGCAGCGTGAGCCTCGTCGATCTTTGCCTGCTGCTCGCCGAGCGCCGTGTAGTTGGTGGGATCGACTTGGGCCATTGCTGCCTCGGCCTCCTCAACGCGGGTGCGCTGCGTCTCCATCTTGCGCTCGAGCGAACTCACCTCGCGGCGGAGCTTCTGGCGCTCGGCGTTGGACAGGCCGTTGGGCTGACCGCTCGACTTAGGCTTTTCGGCCGCAGCTGCCGCGGCACCGGTGTCGAACGTGCCGGTCTTGGCGCTCGGCGCGCCCACGGGCTCGCCCTCGGCGGTAGCGTTGCACAGGCGCAGGTACTGGTCCACGCCACCGGGCATATGCGTCAGGTGGCCGTCGAGCAGCGCCCACTGCTGGTCGGTCACGCGCTCCATCAAAAAGCGGTCGTGCGTCACCAGGATCAGCGTGCCGGGCCAGCCGTCCAGCAGGTCCTCGACAATCGCGAGCATGTCGGTATCCAGGTCGTTGCCCGGCTCGTCCAGGATGAGCACGTTGGGCTCGTCCAGAATCGTCAGCAACAGCGACAGGCGACGGCGCTGGCCGCCCGAAAGATCGCCGATGCGGCTCCAGAGCTGCTGCGTCGTAAAGCCCAGACGCTCGCAGAGCTTCTCGGGCGAAGTCTCCTTGCCGTCGATGACGTAGTACTTCTTATAGTTGCCGAGCACCTCGCGGATCGTGTCGCCCATGTAGGGTTCGAGCTCCTCGAGCTGCTGCGACAGCACGCCAAAGCGCACTGTCTGGCCAATCTTCACGCGGCCGCGCGTGGGTTCAATCTTGCCCTGGATCACGTCGAGCAGCGTCGACTTGCCGGCACCGTTCTCGCCCAGCAGGCCATAGCGGTCGCCCGCACCAATGAGCCAGGTCACGTCAGAGAGCACCTGCTTGGGCGCGCCATCGGTATCCGCATAGCCGGCGTCCACGTCGACCACGTCGATAACCTGCTTGCCTAGGCGGCTCACGGCGAGGCGCTTGAGCTCCAGCTCGTCACGCACGGGCGGCACGTCGGCGATCAGCTCGCGAGCGGCATCCACGCGAAACTTGGGCTTGGTGGAACGCGCCTGGGCGCCGCGGCTCAGCCACGCGAGCTCCTTGCGCGCCATGTTGCGACGGCGCTCCTCGGTAACCGCGGCCATGCGGTCGCGCTCCACGCGCTGCAGGATATATGCGGAGTAACCGCCCTCGAAGGGATCGACCTGGCCGTCGTGGACCTCCCACATGCTGGTGCAGGCCTCGTCCAAGAACCAGCGGTCGTGCGTGACCACGAGCATCGCGCCCTGGCCGCGCTGCCAGCGGGCCTTTAAGTGACGCGCGAGCCAGTTGATGGTGCGCATGTCCAGGTGGTTGGTGGGCTCGTCGAGCATGAGCACGTCATAGTCGCCGATCAGCAGGCGCGCGAGGTCCACGCGACGGCGCTGGCCGCCCGAAAGCTCGCCCACCGTGCCCTCCCAGGGCACATCGCTAATAAGGCCGGCCAGAATCTGGCGCGTACGCGGGCTCGAGGCCCACTCGTATTCAGGCGTGTCACCGACGACGGCATGATGCACGGTGTCGGTATCGACCAGGTTATCCTTTTGGCCGAGCAATCCAATCGTCGTGCCGCGGCGGTGCGTCACGCGTCCGTCATCGGGCTCCAGCGTGCCGGCGAGCACGCTCAGCAGCGTCGACTTGCCGTCGCCGTTTTTACCGACAATACCAATGCGGTCACCCTCGCCCACGCCGAGCGTCACGCTATCGAAAATATGCTTGGTGGGAAACTCTAGGCTGACGGAATCGCATCCCAAAAGAATCGCCATATGCCCTGCTCCTTCGTAGAAATTCAACGTTGTCCATGATAGCAGCGAAAAGGCGGGCCGCACACGACACAAAAAGGCGGGCCATCTCCCACAAGAGATGACCCGCCTCTCCAATCAGTCCCGTGGCGACCGTGGCCACCGCGGGCCTCAAGCATGTCCCGGACTAGGAGAACATGCCGGTGAGGTAATCATTCAGCCGCTTGTCCTTGGGCCGTTGGAAAATCTCGTCAGTCTCGTCGTACTCGACCATATCGCCCATGTAGAAGAACGCCGTGCGGTTGGACACACGCGACGCCTGCTCCATGTTGTGCGTCACGATGACGATGGCGCGGTCGGCAACGATCGACGACATGAGGTCCTCGATCGCCAGCGTCGAGATGGGGTCGAGCGCCGAGCAGGGCTCGTCGAACAAGATCACGTCGGGGTTGAGCGCCAGCGTGCGCGCGATGCACAGGCGCTGCTGCTGACCGCCCGAAAGCGCATGGGCGCTCTTGTCGAGCTTGTCCTTGACCTCGTCCCACAGCGCCGCGCCGCGCAGGCTCTCCTCGACCATGCGGTCGAGCTCGTCACGGTCGGTGATGCCGTGGCGCTTGGGCGCAAACGTGATGTTGTCGCGAATGGACTTGCGGAACGGGTTGGGCTGCTGGAACACCATGCCAATGGAACGGCGCAGCTCGTAGGTGTTTTCGGTCTTGGTGTTCACGTTGCGCCCGCGATAGTTGATCTCGCCCTCCACGCGGCAGCCGCGAATCTCGCGATTCATGAGGTTGAGGCTACGCAAGAAGGTCGACTTACCGCAGCCCGAAGGCCCGATGAGCGCCGTGATCTCGCCCTTGTGGAAGTCGAGCGACGTATTGTGCAGTGCATGGTGGTCGCCATAGTACACGTTGACGTCCTTGGTGGAGAGCACAACCTCGTCGCTCACGGCCTTGCCGCTCACGCGCACGCGCTTCTCGCTCTCCCCCACGCTCGACAGGAAGTCCCGGGTGTCGGACGATGCCGCTTCGGTTGCGGGCGTTACATTCATCTCGCTCATTCGGCCGTCATCTTCCTTGCCAGTTGCTTGCCCACAATGCGGGCGATTACGTTAAACAGCAGCACGCAAATCATCAGCAGCGCCGCGGTGCCCCAGACGATCTGCTGGGCCTCGGGGCTGCCCTCGCCATAGATCTTGTAGATGTGCACGGCGAGCGACTCGCCGGGGCGGAACACGTTCCAGGCGCAGGTGGGGCTCGACAGGTTAAAGCTCAAGAAGTTCAGGCGAACCGGCGAGCTCATACCCGAGGTAAAAAGCAGTGCTGCGGCCTCGCCAAACACGCGACCGGCCGAAAGCACGATGCCCGTCACGATGGCAGGCATGGCCTCGGGGATCAGGATGTGCAGCGTGGCCTCCCAGCGAGTGAGGCCCATGGCCAGGCACGCATCGCGCTGGGCCTGCGGCACGTCCTCGAGCGCCTGCTGGATCACGCGCACCAGAATGGGGATATTGAACATGGTGAGCGCGATGGCGCCGGAGATGATGGAGTACTTCCAGCCCAGCTGCACCGAGAACACCAGAAAACCGAACATGCCGACGACGATGGAAGGCAGCGAGGACAACGTCTCGATGGCGGTGGAGGCGATGTCGCGGATGGGTCCGTCCGGCGCATACTCAACCAAAAAGACCGCTCCGCCCAGGCTGATGGGCACCGAGATGATCAGAGTGATCAGCAGCAGGTAGAACGAGTCGAACAGCT
>DBGFJU010000068.1:0-25498 GCA_048529485.1 Collinsella aerofaciens
CAACGGCATCGAAGTTACTGCTTACATCCCGGGTGAGGGCCACAACCTGCAGGAGCACTCTATCGTGCTCGTCCGCGGCGGTCGTGTCCGTGACCTCCCTGGTGTCCGTTATCACGTCATCCGTGGCGCCTACGACGCTGCTCCGGTCCAGAACCGTATGCAGGCCCGTTCCAAGTACGGTGCTAAGCGCCCTAAGGCTAAATAAGCCAGATAACGTTTTGATACTTTCGCCGTGTGCCGCCTAAGCGCCGCACGGTAGACACTTAAGGAGATTTCACATGCCGCGTCGTGCAGCAGCTAATCGTCGTGAGGTTCAGCCTGACGCCGTTTACAACAACCGCCTGGTGACTCAGCTCATCAACAAGGTCCTTCTTGACGGCAAGAAGGCCACCGCTGAGCGCATCGTTTACACCGCTTTCGAGATCGTTGCCGAGAAGTCCGAGGGTGGCGACGCTCTCGCTACCTTCAAGAAGGCTATGGACAACGTCAAGCCCACGCTCGAGGTTAAGCCCAAGCGTGTCGGTGGCGCTACCTATCAGGTCCCGATGGAGGTCAACTCCCGTCGTTCCACCGCTCTGGGTATCCGCTGGATCGTCAACTTCTCCCGCGCTCGCAAGGAGAAGACCATGGCCGAGCGTCTCGCCAACGAGATCCTCGACGCTTCCAACGGCCTGGGCGCTTCCGTCAAGAAGCGTGAGGACGTCTTCAAGATGGCCGAGGCCAACCGCGCGTTCTCTCACTATCGTTGGTAAGTTTAAGGTAAGGAACTAACATGGCTAAGCCTAAGTACAAGCTTTCCGATACCCGTAACATCGGCATCATGGCCCACATCGATGCCGGTAAGACCACCACGACCGAGCGTATTCTTTACTACACCGGTAAGACCCACAAGATCGGTGAGGTCCATGAGGGCGCTGCCACCATGGACTGGATGGTTCAGGAGCAGGAGCGCGGCGTAACCATTACCTCCGCTGCTACCACGTGCTTCTGGAAGAAGGACGGTACCGACTACCGCATCCAGATCATCGACACCCCGGGCCACGTTGACTTCACCGCCGAGGTCGAGCGCTGCCTGCGCGTCCTCGATGGCGCTGTCGCCGTCTTCGACGCCGTTGCCGGCGTTCAGCCCCAGTCTGAGACCGTTTGGCGTCAGGCTTCTACCTTCAACGTCCCACGCATCGCCTTCATCAACAAGTATGACCGCGTGGGCGCAGACTTCTTCAACGCTATCGAGACCATGAAGGATCGTCTCGACGCCAACGCCGTGGCCGCTCAGGTCCCGATGGGCGCCGAGGACAACTTCTGGGGCGTCATCGACCTCGTCACCATGACTGCTTGGGACTTCAAGGCCGACGACAAGGGCATGACCTACCCCGAGCCGATGGACGAGATCCCGGCTGAGTTTGCTGACATCGCTGCCACCAAGCGCGAGGAGCTCCTCGACGCTGCTGCCAGCTTTGACGACGAGCTCATGGAGAAGATCCTCATGGAGGAGGACTTCACCGTCGAGGAGCTCAAGGCTGCCCTGCGTAAGGGCGTTCTGGCCAACGAGCTCAACCTCGTCTTCGTGGGCTCCGCCTACAAGAACAAGGGCGTTCAGGAGCTGCTCGACGCTGTCGTCGACTACCTGCCCAGCCCGCTCGACGTTGAGGCCGTCACCGGTACCGATCCGGATACCGGCGAGGAGATCCAGCGTCATCCTTCCTTCGACGAGCCTTTCTCCGGCCTGGTCTTCAAGATCATGACCGACCCGTTCGTCGGTAAGCTCACCTACGTCCGCGTTTACTCCGGCCGCGCCGAGTCCGGCTCCTACGTGGTCAACGCTTCCAACGGTCAGCGCGAGCGCCTCGGCCGCATCCTCGAGATGAACGCCGCCGAGCGTATCGACCGTGACGACGCTGCCGCCGGCGACATCGTCGCTTGCGTCGGCTTCAAGAACTCCACCACCGGTGACACCCTGTGCGCCGAGGGCAAGGAGATCGTCCTCGAGAAGATCGAGTTCGCTAAGCCCGTTATCGACGTTGCCATCGAGCCCAAGACCAAGGCCGAGCAGGACAAGATGTCCCTGGCTCTGACCAAGCTCGCCGAGGAGGACCCGACCTTCCAGGTGTCCACCAACCACGAGACCGGCCAGACCATCATCGCCGGCATGGGCGAGCTGCACCTCGAGATCATCGTCGACCGTCTGCTCCGCGAGTTCAAGGTTGACGCTAACGTTGGTAAGCCCCAGGTTGCCTACCGCGAGACCGCTGGTCACGACGTCGAGAAGGCTGAGGGCAAGTTCGTCCGTCAGTCCGGCGGTCGCGGTCAGTACGGTCACGCCGTCATCAAGCTCGAGAAGATGGAGGAGGGCTTCGGCTACGAGTTCGTCAACGCTATCGTCGGCGGCGTCGTGCCTAAGGAGTACATCCCGTCCATCGACAAGGGCATCCAGGAGGCCCTGAACACCGGTGTTATCGCCGGCTTCCCGGTCCTCGACGTTAAGGTCACCCTGTTCGACGGTTCTTACCACGAGGTCGACTCCTCTGAGGCCGCCTTCAAGATCGCCGGTTCCATGGCTATCAAGGACGCCCTCAAGAAGTCCGATCCGCAGCTGCTCGAGCCGATCATGGCTGTCGAGGTCGAGACCCCCGAGCAGTACATGGGCGACGTTATGGGCAACCTCTCCGGTCGCCGCGGCAAGATCGAGGGCATGGAGGATCGCAAAAACAGCAAGCTCATCCGTGCCAAGGTGCCGCTGGGCGAGATGTTCGGTTACGCTACCGACCTTCGCTCCCAGACCCAGGGCCGTGCATCCTACACGATGCAGTTCGACTCTTATGAGCCCGCGCCCAAGTCCATCGTGGACGAGGTCATGAGCAAGAACGCCTAAGTTCGAGCTCCCTGTTACGTAATCCGCGAGAACATCTCTCGCACTCTTTGGAGGTTTAAGTTGGCTACCCAGAAGATCCGCATTCGCCTCAAGGGCTATGATCACGAGGTCGTCGATCAGTCCGCGAAGCTCATCGTCGAGACCGCTCAGAAGACCGGCGCTCGCGTTTCCGGTCCTGTCCCCCTGCCCACCGAGCGCAACCTGTACACGGTTATCCGCTCGCCGCACGTGAACAAGGACTCCCGTGAGCAGTTCGAGATGCGCACTCACAAGCGCCTCATCGACATCCTCGACCCCACCTCGGGCACCGTTGATTCGCTCATGCGTCTCGACCTCCCCGCTGGCGTCGACATCGACATCAAGCTCTAAGCGATATCGCTCATAGCTTAAAGGGCCCCGCTGCCGTTACGGTAGCGGGGCCCTTTTGTTTTGAGTTTAGATTTTGGGATAGCGAATTCGTCTGCCGAGCCGGCGGCTGCGGCGCCCTATTCGCTCAGGGGGCGCAAGGATGCTTCTTCGAAGTGGAAGACGCACAAGCCGCTCTCGGTCTCAATGCATGCGCGGCCGCAATCGTCGACCGTTCTAAATATGCCTCGTGCCAGCTCGTCTCCAGCGGGGGAGCGGGCGATAACGTGCTTCCCGATCCAATTGAGGTGAGCGATATATTCGTCGTGGACGGGCGCGAGCGGACCGGCGTCTTCTTCCTTGGCGTTGAGGCGCTCTGCCCAGGTATCTACAGCGTCTATAACTGCGTGATAGACCTCATCGAGGAGCATGTCGACGGCGGGAACGCTCTCGTTGAGGTCCGAGAGGCCAATTGCCGCCAGGCCGCCATCGGGCACCTCTTGGGGCGTGTAGTTTACGTTGACACCAATGCCGCAGACGGCGAAAGGTTTGCCTTCGTTATCGCGTGCGGCCTCGACCAGAATGCCGCCGAGTTTGCGTCCTCGCGCGACCAGGTCGTTGGGCCATTTGAGGCCAATCTCGTTTGCAAGACCTTGCTTTTCGAGTGCTTCGAGCACCACTAGGCCGCTGACGGCGGCAAGACCAGAGTACTTTGCGGGATTAACGCATGGACGCAGGACAATCGAAAGCAATAGGTTGCCGGCGGTTGAATCCCACTTGTGGCCGCGCCGGCCGCGTCCTGCCGTTTGCGCGCGGGCGGCAAGTCCTGTGCCGTGCGGCGCACCCTGTTTTCCTGCCTCGAGCAGGTCATCGTTGGTCGATCCGGTTACGTCGACAATCGTTAATTGGGCATCCATAGCGGCTGCTACCTCCTTATTGAATAAGTGAATGACGCAATGGTGTCGAGAGATAGACACAATGTGAAGCCTTTGTCGCATTTGGACAATTTAATGTTAACACGTCAACAAAGACTGAAATGCGTTATCCTCTCTTGGTCGATGTAAACACGTCAACAACTCAAAGGAGGTTAGTGATGGGTTTCACGATTCTTGGAACAGGCTCGGCGCTTCCTGAACGCAGCGTTTCCAATGACGAGCTGTCTGAGTTCCTCGATACCTCGGATGAGTGGATTTTTACCCGCACGGGTATCAAGAGCCGCCACGTCTGCACCACCGAGTCACTTGACGACCTTGCCGTAGCGGCGAGTGAGCGGGCACTCCAGGTGTCCGGAATCGACGCGAGCCAGCTGGATCTGATCGTCTGTTCGACGACGACGGGTGACCACCTTGTTCCCGCTGAGGCGTGTGCCGTTGCTGAGCGTCTGGGCGCGACGTGCCCTGCCTTCGATGTCTCGGCGGCTTGTGCCGGCTTCGTATTTGCGCTCGATGTCGCCGAGGGCTATATCGCCCGCGGTCGCGCCGAGCGCGTGCTTGTCGTTGCTGCCGAGCAGATGACGCGCGCGCTCGACTGGACCGACCGTGCCACCTGCGTGCTCTTTGGCGATGGGGCAGGCGCCGCAGTGATTGAGGCTGGGGGAGACAGTCCCCTTGCCGTTGAGCTTTCGACGGCGCCCGACGTCGAGACGTTGCGCGTTCCCGGTCTGGTCGGTACCTCGCCGTTTAAGGCTTCCGCAGATAGCGCGAGCGTGCTGTCCATGAATGGCCGCCGCGTGTTCAAGTTCGGCGTCAACGCCATCTGCGACACGGTCCATAAGCTTGCGATCGATGCGGGCATTTTGGTCGAAGACATCGATCATTTTGTATTCCATCAGGCTAACGAACGAATCCTGAGCCAGGCGGTTAAGCGCCTGGGCGTGCCGGACGAGCGCGTGGTTCGCACGTTGCACGAGACCGGCAACATTTCGAGCGCATGCATTCCGCTTGCCCTCGACCGGCTGGCAAACGCCGGTGCACTTCACACAGGCGACACCATCGCCTTGGTTGGATTTGGCGCCGGTCTGGATATAGGTGGCTATCTGCTTCGTTGGAAGTAGTCGCACATAGGAAATAAAAACGCCCTAGGGCACAACCAAAGGAGAACTACCATGGCAGATCAGAAGACCTTCGAGCGCGTTTGCGACGTTATCCGCGAGACCGCCGGTCTTGACGATGTCGAGATGAAGCCCGAGTCCACGCTCGAGGAGATTGGTCTCGACAGCCTGGGCACCGTCGAGATCCTCGTTGCCGTCGAGGACGAGTTTGGCATCCAGCTCGATACCGAGGAGAACCCCAAGACGGTCGGCGAGTTCGCCGATACGGTCGAGGCGGCATTGGAGAAGTAGAGATGCTCAAGACTCCTCTCTGCGATCTGCTCGGCATCGAAAAGCCCGTGTTCCAGGGCGGTATGGCCTGGATTGCCGATGCCTCGCTGGCGTCCGCAGTGTCCGAGGCGGGTGGCTTAGGCATCATCGCGGCCATGAACGCCGACGCCAACTGGCTTCGCGACCAGATTCATAAGCTGCGCGCCAAGACGGATAAGCCCTTTGGCGTGAACGTCATGCTCATGAGCCCGTTTGCCGACGAGGTTGCACAGGTCGTGATTGACGAGCGAGTGCCGGTCGTCGTGACGGGCGCCGGCAATCCCGCCAAGTACATGAAGGCGTGGAACGAGTCGGGCATCAAGGTCATCCCGGTCGTTGCCTCGGTGGCGCTGGCGCGCCTCGTGGCACGTCGTGGAGCCACGGCGGTTGTTGCCGAGGGTACCGAATCGGGCGGCCATATTGGCGAGACCTCGACGATGGCACTGGTGCCGCAGGTCGTCGATGCGGTTGACATTCCCGTCGTGGCCGCCGGCGGTATTGCCGACGGCCGCGGCGTGGCGGCCGCCTTTATGCTGGGCGCCGAAGGCGTGCAAGTGGGTACGCGCTTTCTGGTCGCAGACGAGTGCACCGTCTCGGAGCAGTACAAAGAGATGGTCCTGAAGGCCAACGACACTTCAACGCGTGCGACCGGTCGCTCGACGGGACATCCAGTGCGCGCCCTCAAGAGCCCCTTCACCAACGCCTATGCCAAGAGCGAGGGTTCCGGCGCGAGTGCCGAGGAGCTCGGTGCTATGGGAACCGGTGCGCTGCGTAAGGCCGCCAAGGACGGCAACTACGAAGAGGGTTCGTTTTTGTGTGGACAGATTGCCGGCATGGTCAACGAGCGCCAGAGCGCACGCGAAATCGTTGACGACCTGGTCGATGGCGCCGAGCACGTCCTGAAGGGTGCGTGCGCATGGGTGGCGTAGCGTTTTTGTTTGCCGGCCAGGGTGCCCAGCACCCCGCGATGGGCGTCGACTTGATCGAGACATCGCCGGCGGCCGCCGAGGTGTTCGCCATTGCCGACGAGGTGCGCCCGGGGACCAGCGAGCAATGCCGGAGTGCCTCCAAGGAGGAGCTCTCGCAGACCGAGAACACGCAGCCGTGCGTGTTCGTTCACGACCTAGCAGCGGCTGCCGCCCTGCGTGAGCGCGGCGTGGTACCTGCCGCCTGTGCGGGATTCTCGCTGGGCGAGGTCGCCGCGCTCACCTTTGCGGGGGCGTTCGATACGCGAGCGGGCTTTGAGCTCGTGTGCGAGCGCGCGGCGCTGATGGCCGCGGCTGCCGAGCGCCATCCGGGCGGCATGCGCGCCGTCATCAAGCTCGATGCGGCGCAAGTCGAGGGCCTGGCAAAACAGGCCGGCGAGGACTGCTGGCCAGTCAACTACAACAGCCCACAGCAGACGGTTGTGGCCGGAGCGCCCGAGGCGCTGCAGGAGCTCGACGTCCTAGTAAAAGAGGCTGGCGGCCGCGCCATGAAGGTCGCGGTGTCGGGTGCATTTCATAGCCCCTATATGGCCGAGGCGACCTGTGGCCTTGCCGCATATATTGAGGCCGGTCACGCGCCGTCCCCGTTGCTCATTCCTGTTTTGGCAAATATGACAGCGGCGCCCTATCCGGCGGATCCCCAGACGGCATCGGATGTCTTGGCCAATCAGGTGAGCCATGCCGTACGCTGGGTCGATACGCTGCATGCTCTGCAGGATCAAGGCATCGACACATTTATTGAGGTCGGCCCCGGCAAAACGCTGTCCGGCCTGGTCAAGCGTACGCTGAGCGACGTTCGTGTGTATTCGTGCGAGACGGCCGAGCAGGTCGCAGCTATTGCCGACGAGCTCGCATAGTCCACAGGGCTGTAACCCGAAAGGAATGACATGGGCAACTTGAACAATGGCGCGCTCGAGCGCAACGACTCACGTCGCGTGGCACTGGTCACGGGCGGCTCGCGGGGTATCGGCCGCGCCTGCGCTATCGGTCTGGCGGAGGATGGCTACGATATCGCCGTCGTCTATGCCGGCAGCGTCGATGCGGCGCGCGAGACGTGCGACGCCTGCGAGGCGGCTGGCGCCACGGCGCGCTCATATCAATGCGACGTGGCCGACCCCGCTGCCGTCAACGCGTGCGTGGAAGCGGTCCTCAACGACTTTGGCTCCATTTGGGCGCTCGTCAACAACGCTGGCATCACCCGCGATGGCCTGCTCATGCGCATGGGCGATGACGCCTTCGATCGCGTGCTCGATGTCAATCTTAAAGGAACGTTTAACACGACGCGCGCGCTCACCAAGACCTTTATGCGCCAGCGCGGCGGCTGCATCGTCAACATGAGCTCGGTCGTGGGCCTGATGGGCAATGCCGGGCAAGCCAACTACGCTGCCTCCAAGGCGGGCGTGATCGGCCTGACCAAGGCGGTGGCGCGCGAGCTTGCGCCCCGCGGCGTACGAGTGAACGCGGTTGCCCCCGGGTTTGTCGAGACGGATATGACGGCAAAGCTCTCGGAGAAGGTGCGTACGGTAACCGAGGAGCAGATTCCCCTTAAGCGTATGGCGCGCCCCGAGGAGGTGGCCGGCGTAGTGCGCTTTCTGGCGAGTGATGCGGCTGCCTACATTACGGGTGAGGTCGTGCGCGTCGACGGCGGAATGGCGATGTAGAAACCAGGGCCGAAGAACGGCTTGGATGAGGAGACCATGATGGAACAGAGAGTTGCAATCACCGGTATCGGTGCCGTGTCGCCGCTCGGCAACACCGCGCTTGCCACCTGGGCGGCAATGTGTGCTGGCACGTGCGGCATCGGCCCGATCACGCACTTCGATACCGATGCGTTTGCCGTCAAGGTGGCAGCCGAGGTCAAGGGCTTTGACGGCAACGAGTACTTTGGCAAGCGTGACGCCAAGCATCTCGACCCCTGCGTTCAGTTTGCGATGGCGGCTTCGGACGAAGCCATGCACGATGCGGGCTTTGATGTCGAAGGCGCCATCGATCGCGAGCGCCTGGGCGTCTACGTGGGCTCGGGCGTGGGCGGCATGACGACGCTCGTCGACAACGTCCATACGATTGCCGAACGTGGGCCCCGCCGCGCATCGCCCTATATGATCGCGATGATGATCCCCAACATGGCATCGGGCAATATCGCAATCCGCCACAAGGCAAAGGGCCCGACCCTGCCCGTGGTGACCGCGTGCGCAACCTCGGCCCATGCGGTGGGCGAGGCGTTCCGCGCCATCAAGCACGGCTATGCCGACGCGATCCTCGCGGGCGGCGCCGAGGCCGCAATTATCCCCGATGCCGTTGCGGGCTTTACGTCCTGCCGCGCATTGACCACCAACCCTGATCCCGCGACGGCTTGCCGCCCGTTCGATGCAGACCGCGATGGCTTTGTGATGGGCGAGGGCGCCTGCGTGCTCGTGCTCGAGAGCATGGAACATGCGCAGGCGCGCGGTGCGCACATTTATGCCGAGGTCGTGGGCTACGGCAACACCGATGATGCCTATCACATCACGAGCCCTGATCCCGAGGCTGCCGGCATTGCCCGCGCGATATCGCTGGCGGTGACCGAGGGCGACGTCAGGCCTTCCGAGGGCCTCTACATCAATGCCCACGGCACATCGACCAAGCTCAACGATTCGTCCGAGACGGCGGGCATTAAGCGTGCGCTCGGCGAGGACGCGGCGCGCGCCGCGCACGTCTCGTCGACTAAGTCGATGACCGGCCACATGATCGGTGCCACGGGCGCCATCGAGGTCATGGCCTGCGCCATGGCGCTCGAGCAGGGCGTGGTGCCGCCGACCATTAACTACCACACGCCCGATCCCGCCTGCGATCTTGACTACACGCCCAATCGCGCGGTTCGCGCTGACCTTACCTGGGCGCTTTCGACCAACCTGGGCTTTGGCGGACACAACGCCGCCATCGCGCTGCGTAGATATACGAGGAGCTAGAGCATGGATTCCAAAAGACTTGCCGAGATAGCCGATGTTATGGAGGACCGCGGCCTCACGCGCGTACGCGTTGAGGAGCCCGATGGCACCGCGGTCGAACTCGAGCGCGCGAGCGCCGCACAGCCGGTTGCCGTGCCCATGCCCATGCCGAGCGCTATGGCCGCTCCAGTTGCAGCTCCCACAGTCGCGCCTGCCGCACCGGAGCCCGCCGCGCAGACACCTGCCGCCGCACCGGAGCCCAAGGGCACCGAGGTGACCGCTCCCATGGTCGGCGTTTTCTATGCTGCCCCGGCGCCGGGCGACGAGCCGTTTGTGCACGTGGGCTCTAAGGTCAAGGCCGGCGAGACGCTCTGCATCATCGAGGCCATGAAGGTTCTCAACGAGGTAACGGCAGAGGCAGATGGCGAGGTGCTCGAGATCTGCGTGGCCGACGGCGACCTCGTGGAGTTCGGCAGCTGCCTCATGAGGATCGGATAGGTGATATCCATGAACAAAGAAGAGCTCAAGAAGCTGTTACCGCATCGCGAGCCGATGCTTTTGCTCGACGAAGCCGAGCTGGTGGGCGACGAGGCCCACGGCAAGATCACGATTACGGGCGACGAATACTTTTTGCAGGGGCATTTTCCGGGAAACCCGGTGGTCCCCGGCGTGATCCAGTGCGAGATGCTCGCCCAAAACTGCTGCGTGCTGCTGATGGGCGATGAGGAGGCGCGCGGCGCGACGCCGTTCTACACGAGTCTGGACAAGGTGCGCTTTAAGCGTCCGGTGCGCCCGGGCGACACGGTGGATCTGGTGTGCTCCATCACGCGTGCACGCGGGCCGTTCCGCTTTGCGACGGGTACCGCGAGCGTCAACGGTGAGGTTTGCTGCCGCGCCGATATGTCTTTTGCACTCATGCACGAAAGTTAAGGAAGGCTCCATGTTCGACAAAGTGCTCATCGCCAACCGCGGCGAAGTCGCGGTCCGTGTTATCCGCGCGTGCCGCGATATGGGCATCAAGACCGTCGCTGTTTATTCCACGGCCGATGCGGACGCGCTGCACGTGCAGCTTGCCGACGAGGCGTATTGCATCGGTGGCCCGCGTCTTGCCGAGAGCTACCTCAACGACGATGCCGTGCTCACCTGTGCCGTAAAGTCGGGAGCTAAGGCAATTCATCCCGGCTATGGCTTCTTTTCCGAGAAGGCGAGCTTCGTGCGCGACTGCGACAAGTATGGCCTGGCGTTTGTTGGTCCTTCGGCTAAGGTGATCGACAGCATGGGCGACAAGGACGCCGCACGTCGAACGGCTGCCGCGGCGGGCGTGCCCATCGTGCCGGGCTGCGATTTGCTCAAAAGCCCCGAGGAGGCAACGGCCGAGGCCGAGCGCATTGGCTGTCCCGTGCTCATTAAGGCGCGTGCAGGTGGCGGCGGTCGCGGTATTCGCGAGGTCGATCGCGTGGAAGATGCGGCAAAGGCGTTCATCGAGGCGCGTGCCGAGGGCGAGGCCGTCTTTGGCGACGGCGAGTGCTACATGGAGAAGTTCGTCGCGCCGGCGCATCACGTTGAGGTGCAGATTATGGCCGATAAGCAGGGCCATGTGTTTTCGCTTGGCGAGCGCGAGTGCTCGGTGCAGCGTCGCAACCAAAAGCTGATCGAGGAGAGCCCCGCGCCGTGCCTCGACGGACGCGATGATATTCGCGCGCGCATGCACAAGGCCGCGCGCGACCTGGCTCGTGCCGTTGGCTATGAGGGCGCCGGTACCATTGAGTTCCTGTATTCGGACGACGGCAATTTCTACTTTATGGAAATGAACACGCGCTTGCAGGTGGAGCATCCGGTTACGGAGTTTGTGACCGATACCGACTTGGTCAAGTGGCAGCTGCGCGTGGCAGCCGGCCAGCCTCTGCCCTTTGAGCAGGAGGATATGCCGGTCCGTAACCACGCCATGGAGTGCCGCATCAATGCCGAAACGCCGGACTTTCTGCCGTCATGCGGAATGGTCACCGCGTTGCGTGTGCCGGGTGGTCCGCGCGTGCGCTGGGATTCCGCCATGTTTGCCGGTGCGAAAGTTCCGCCGTACTACGACTCCATGCTCGGCAAGCTCATCGTGTGTGCGCCCACGCGTGACGGCGCCATTCGCAAGATGCGCTCGGCCCTGGGCGAGCTCGTGATTGAGGGCGTGAGCGAAAACAGCGAGCTTCAGCTCGACGTGCTGGCAAACGACGAGTTCTTGTCGGGCATGTATCACACCGATCTAATGGGGCATCTCTATGCTGATGAATAGAAAAGCGAAGACGGTCAACGTCCTCGAGGGACCGATGACCGAGTCGTGCGCCGAGTTTCCCGCGCGCCACGTGTTTATCAAGTGCCCGGAGTGCCGCCGCGTGATCGATGAGGCACGCCTGCACGACAACCTCGAGGTCTGCCCTCGTTGCGGCAAACACTTTCGCGTGAGCGGGCGCGACCGCATGCACATGACGATTGACGAGGGCACGTTTGAGGAATGGGATGCCAGTCTGGCGCCGGAGGACTTCCTTTCGTTTCCCGGCTATGCCGACAAGCTCAAGAGCGTGAGCGAACGTTCGGGCGAGCGCGATGCCGTTGTGTGCGGCAAGGGCAAAATCTGCGGTTGCGATACGGCGCTCTTCTTTATGGACGCCAACTTTATGATGGGCTCGATGGGTTCCGTGGTGGGCGAGAAGATCTGCCGCACATTTGAGCGTGCGACCGAGCTGGGACTGCCGGTCGTTGGCTTTACCGTATCGGGTGGCGCCCGCATGCAGGAGGGCGTGACCTCGCTCATGCAGATGGCCAAGATTTCTGCGGCGGTTAGGCGCCATAGCGAGGCGGGCGGCCTGTATATCACGGTGCTCACTGACCCCACGACCGGAGGCGTAACCGCGAGCTTTGCCATGGAGGGCGATATTATCCTGGCCGAGCCCGATGCCCTGACGGCATTTGCCGGCCCGCGCGTGATCGAGCAGAACATGCACAAGCGCCTGCCCAAGGGATTCCAGCGCTCCGAGTTTTTGCTGGAGCACGGCTTTTGCGATGCCGTTGTTCCGCGTGGCGAGATTGCGCTCACGGTAGGCGAGCTGCTGGCGCTGCACGAAGGGCACGCGCCCGGCCTGGGGGCACCGCATGAGATCGTGCATACGGGTCGCCGTGGCAAAAAGCTGGGACACTTGTTCAAGCGCTCGGCCGCACCAAAAACCGCGCTCGAGATTGTCAAGCAGACCCGCTCGGCAGATCGCGCCACGGCAGGCGAGATGATCTCGCTGGGCCTGGATGGATTTGTGGAGCTGCACGGCGACCGCTACTTTGGCGACGACGCCGCTGTGGTGGCTGGCATTGGCTGGAAAGACGGGCGCCCCGTAACGGTCATCGCCATCGAGCGCGGCACCACGACCAAAGAGCGCATGCGTCGCAACTTTGGCATGGCACATCCCGAGGGCTACCGCAAAGCGCGTCGCCTTATGCGCCAGGCCGAAAAGTTTGGTCGACCGGTTCTGTGCCTGGTCGATACTTCGGGCGCGTTTTGCGGCATCGGTGCCGAGGAGCGCGGCCAGGGCGAGGCGATTGCTCAGAATCTCATGGAGATGAGCGGCCTTAAGACGCCGATTGTCTCGGTGGTGACAGGCGAGGGCGGCTCTGGTGGCGCGCTGGCGCTGTCCGTGGCCGACCGCATCCTGATGCTCTCGAGCTCGGCCTATTCAGTCGTGAGCCCCGAGGCCTGTGCGTCGATCCTGTGGAAGGATACCGAGCGTGCGGATGAGGCCGCCGAGGCGCTTAAGCTCACGGCCCCCGATCTGCTGGCGCTCGGCATCATCGACGGCATTGTTGACGATAAGGGCCTGTCGCATGAGGAGATCGCCGGTGCCGTCATGTCCTCGGCATTTGATGCCTTCGATACGCTTGGGCAGCTCGACGACGCGACCCTCACAAACCTCCGCTACGAAAAGTACCGCGCAATCGGTCGATACCGCACGATGTGACAAAGGGACAGCCCGCATGTCATATTGGGAAAGGCGTTCCATGCTACAAGTTTCTAACACCTCGTTTACAACGTCGGTTTCATCAAACGCCATGGCCGTGGTGGACTATCTGTCCAAAAGCATGATGTCGGCGCTGCCGTTTATTGTCTGCGCGGCGTTGTTCCGCACCGTCGCTGTCATTATGGGCGAAGGCATGCTGGGCCTGTGGTCTGCCGATTCCGATATCTATCGCCTGTTCTACAGTTGGCTCTATAACGCCGGCTACTACTTTTTGCCCATTTATCTTGGTTGGGCGGCCGCCCGCCAGCTCGGTTGCTCGGAGCAGCTGGGCATGATGCTGGGCGGCGTATTGATTGCACCCGATTTACTCAAGCTTGTCGATGCCGCATCGACGACGGGGGCATCGATGACTTCCGTGTATGGTCTGCTTCCTGCGCCGGTCAACGATTACACGACGACTGTTATTCCGGTTCTCATCTCGGTGCCCGTGCTATGGCGAGTGGAGTGTTTCTTTAAGCGCGTTATCCCTAAGGCCGTGGCGTTTTCGTTCGTTCCGTTTGCGACCATGCTTGTCATGGTTCCGGTTTCGCTGTGTATTACGGCGCCGGCGGGCAGCTATCTGGGCATGCTGTTGGGCCAGCTTATGTTTATGCTTGGCAATTCCGGTGGCATCGTGTCGCTGCTCACGCTCATGGGGCTTGCTGCGGGCTGGGAGTTCCTAAAGATCGCCGGCGTCAGCAACGTTGTCCTATCGCTCGCCTATGCGCAGTTTATGAGTGTGGGAACGGATTCGTGCATCCTGATCGCCGCGACGATGGCAACGTTCGCCGTTTGGGGCATGCCCTTTGGCGCGTCGCTTCGCGTTGCGGATAAGGACGAGAAGGCGCTCATGCTGGGCTATTCAATCTCGGGTGTTCTTGGCGGCGTAAGCGAGCCGGCGCTGTACGGTTGCGGCTTTAAATATGGCAGGTGCCTGACGTGCATGGCCATTGGCGGCGCCGTCGGAGGCCTTGTTGCGGCCGTGGGCCACGTTACGGCCTATACCATCGGCATGACGAATGTCCTTATGGTCATTGGCTTTGCCACGGGCGGCATCTCGAACCTGCTGTGGTGCTGCGCTGCCGGCGGTGTGGCATTTGCGGTGTCTGCGGCGCTGAGCTACTGCTTTGGCGTGGTGCCGGCGAAGGGACAGACGACGGGGGACGGAGCCGATTTGCCCGAAACCTCTAAGAGCGTGGCCGAAGTAAGCGCGTAAACCTGTGCGACACAAGGACGATTCCTTTGCCATATTCCAAGGCCGTGGCCCGTGTGGGTTGCGGCCTTTTTTGTATCTGGGGGACAAAGTGGCTACACTACAATCCGTTTGAGCAATAGATATATAGGTAGTACCGTGGGGGGCGGATGTAGATGGTCGAGTGGATTGTTAAGCGTGCGCAGGGCGACCGTGCGCGCGTGGGCACGTTGACGGGCGTGGTGTGTATTCTCGCCAATGTGGCACTATGCGCTGCGAAGGGCGTAATTGGCGTGCTGTCGGGATCGGTTTCGATTGTGGCGGATGCCATGAACAACCTGTCCGATGCAAGCTCGAATATCGTGAGCGTGCTGGGCTTTAAGCTGGCGAGCAAGCCGGCCGACCCCGAGCATCCTTACGGCCACGGTCGCTACGAGTATCTCTCGGGTTTGGTCGTGGCGGCGCTCGTGCTGCTGATCGGCGTTGAGCTGGTGAAGTCCTCGGTTGAGCGCGTCATCCACCCCGAACCTGTCGAGTTCTCGCTTGCCCTGGTGGCAGTTCTAGTGCTTTCGATGATTGTTAAGCTGTGGATGGCAGCCCTCAACCAAAAGCTCGGTGACCGCATTGAGTCCGAGACGCTGCATGCGACCGCTCAGGATTCCAAGAACGATGTCCTTGCTACGGGTGCTGTGCTGGCGTGCGCAATTGTTTCCCAGGTGACGCATATCAATCTTGATGCCTGGGTTGGACTTGCCGTTGGCGCCTATATTGGCTGGAGCGGCTTTGAGCTTATCCAAGATACGGTGAGTCCGCTTTTGGGCCAGGCACCCGATCCCAAGTTGGTAAAGCACATTCGAGACAAGATCATGAGCTATCCCGGCGTTTTGGGCGTTCATGACCTAATGGTTCACGACTATGGCCCGGGCAGGAAGTTCGCAAGCGCTCACGCCGAGATGTCAGCCGAGGCCAGCCCGCTGGAAAGTCACGACACACTCGATAACATCGAGCAGTCGTTTAGGAACGAGGACGGCATGATCGTCACGCTCCATTACGATCCCATCGTGACCGACGATCCAAAGGTGGCGAGCATGCGCCTGCGCATCAACGCAATGGCTCAGGAGATCGATAGCCGCCTCTCGATTCATGACCTACGCTGTGTGCCGGGCCTTACGCATACCAATGTGATTTTTGACTGCGTGCGACCCTCGGATCTGCAGATGAGTGCCGAAGACTTAAAGCACGCGCTGGCACAACGGGTCGAATCGGAATATCCCAAGTCGATTGCCAAGATTACGATCGACGAAGACTACGTAGGGCATACCCACGAGTAAGGCTGTGCCGGCAAAGCAAGTTATACAGAAGGGGAGAATATGAAGAGGCTGTATCTGCTCCGCCATGGCCAGACGGAATTCAACGTCAAAAAGCTCGTCCAGGGCCGCTGCGATTCACCGTTGACCGACCTGGGCCGCAAACAAGCGGGAATGGCAGCCGCATGGCTCAAGGCCCACGGCGTCGTCCCCGACAAAGTGGTCTCATCACTCTTAGGCCGAGCCATGAACACGGCAAGTCTCGTCGCATGCGAACTCCTCGGTCCGGACGCCGCTGTCGAGCCCTGCGAAGGCATCATCGAGCGCGGCTACGGCACCTTCGAGGAAGGTCCCCACGACGCATTGCCTACCGACGTCTGGGATCCGGGCGAGGACCTGGTCCCCTTCGGAGGAGAGGGAAGCAAAGCGTTACAAGAACGCATGGTAGGCACCCTCACCAATCTCATGGGCGCCGAGGGCATCGAAACCCTCCTAGCAGTAAGCCACGGCAGCGCCAGCCGCCAATTCATCAAGGCTGCAGCCCCAGAGGGCTTCGAGCTCCCAGCAAAACTCCCCAACTGCGCCATCATGATCTTCAATTTCGATGAGGCAAAGCCACAAGCAGAAGGCGAACCAATACAATGCAAGTTCACCCTCCAGCAAATAGCGGACCCCCAACAAAGTCATTAGCCTGAACGAGCAAGGTTTAGCAGACATCAACGTGGCGTGCCCAGTGTGCGGCGGAGGGGGCGGGCCTGAGACATATTAAGGTTGTCGCGAGTTCCGCACGAACAGGAGAGCACTTAATGTGCTCTCCGTCGTGAGCAGGACTGTAGAGCAGCAACCTTAATATGTCTCAGGCCCGCCCCCTCCGCCGCACACTGGGAACGTGCCACGCACTTTACCTGCGTAAACAATGTGAGTGAAATATGAATCTCGATGGATACGCCCGCAGCCGTGTATACTAAACAGCTGTGTGAAACCAGGGGAGTATTCTGGCTGGACAAAATGCCTGCTTAATAGGGTTGTCAGGTAGTCCGGACGCAATACAAGGCTGGGGAGCACGTTGTGTAAGTAGTGGTCCTCTAGGGGCGTACGCTCGGTGGTGTACGCATTGTCCCAAGACCACGCGAGAGTTGGGATCATATCTTGATCAGCATGATTCTCGGCCGCAAGATTGGCATGACCCAGGTTTGGGACGAGGACGACAACGTCGTTCCTGTCACGGTCATCCAGGCTGGCCCCTGCGCTGTCTCGCAGGTTAAAACTCAGGCAACCGACGGCTATGACGCCGTCCAGATCGGTTTCGGCGACATCAAGGCCAAGAACGTGAACAAGCCCATGGCTGGTCACTTCGCCAAGGCCGGCGTCGAGCCTGTCCGCTTCCTTCGTGAGGTCCGCGTCGAGAACGGCGAGGAGCACAAGGTCGGCGAGGTCGTCACCGTCGCTGATTTCGCTGATGTCGAGAAGGTCGACGTCATCGGTACCTCCAAGGGTAAGGGCTTCCAGGGTCGCATCAAGCGCTGGGGTCAGCGCCGCGGTCCTATGACGCATGGTTCTCACTTCCAGCGTCACCCCGGTTCTATCGGTCAGTGCGCCTATCCTGCGCGCGTCCTCAAGGGCGTCAAGATGGCCGGTCACATGGGTAACGAGCGCGTTACCGTCAAGAACCTTTCCGTTGTCCGCATCGATGCCGAGCAGAACCTCATCTTGGTCAAGGGCGCTGTCCCGGGTGCCAAGAATGGTCTCGTCGCCATCCGTATGGCCTAAGGGCCCAGCCCATTTAGCCCAGCGTCATACCAAGGAGAACACTTAAATGGCAAAGTTTGAAGTAAAGAACAGCGAGGGCAAGAAGGTCGCCGAGGCCGAGCTCGCCGCTGAGGTGTACGGCATCGAGCCGAACATCCACGTTATGCACCACATCGTCAAGTGCCAGATGGCCTCTTGGCGTCAGGGCACCCAGTCTGCTAAGGGTCGCTCTGAGGTTTCCGGTGGCGGCAAGAAGCCTTGGCGTCAGAAGGGCACCGGCCGTGCCCGCCAGGGTTCCATCCGTGCTGCCCAGTGGCGTCACGGTGGCGTCGTCTTCGCCCCCAAGCCCCGTTCCTACGCTAAGCGTATGAACAACAAGGAGGTCAAGCTGGCTATGCGCTCTGCGCTGTCCGCCAAGCTGGCCGATGGCGAGCTCGTGCTCGTCGACGACTACGGCTTCGAGAAGCCTTCCACCAAGGCTGCCGTCGCCATGCTCAAGGCTCTCGGCCTTGAGGGCAAGCGTCTGACCATCATCGTTCGCGATGAGGACGTCAACGCCTACCTGTCGTTCCGCAACATTCCCAAGACGTTCATCATCACTGCCGACGAGGCCAACACCTACGATCTCGTCAACAACAACGCCGTGCTGATGCCCGCCGACATCGCCGCTCACTTCGGGGAGGTGCTTGCATAAATGACCGCCCACGAGATCATCATCCGTCCGATCGTGTCCGAGCGTTCCTTCTCCGGCATGGAGCTGAACAAGTACACGTTCGAGGTCGCCAAGGATGCTAACAAGTATCAGATCAAGGACGCCGTCGAGGAGATCTTCGGTGTCAAGGTCGTTCGCGTGAACACCCTGACGGTCAAGCCCAAGACCAAGCGCGTGCGCTATGTCGCCGGCAAGACCCGTTCTTGGAAGAAGGCCATCGTCACGCTGGCCGAGGGCGACACCATCGAGGTCTTTGGCAACCAGGCCTAAGACTCGCTGCTGTTGAGTGAGCTCATGCCTCCCAAATAGGGGAGGCGGGAGCTCAAGGTTTTGGGCGTATAAAATGGACACGCCCGGAACCGTGTATACGTCCGGTGTCATCGCACCCGAGGCAGAACCTCGAATCCCTGTCTGCGATGGCTAACGGATTCCTATTGAAAGGGATTGTAATGGCTGTAAAGCACCTTAAGCCGACCTCCGCTGGTAGGCGTTGGCAGACGATCTCCGATTTCTCCGAGATCACCTGCACCAAGCCCGAGAAGTCTCTTCTCGAGCCCCTGCCCAAGAAGGCCGGTCGTAACAACAACGGCCGCATCACCACCCGCCACCAGGGCGGCGGCGTGAAGCGTCGTTACCGCGTGATCGACTTCAAGCGCAACAAGGACGGCGTGCCCGCCAAGGTTGCCACGATCGAGTACGATCCGAACCGTTCCGCTCGCATCGCTCTGCTGCACTACGCTGACGGTGAGAAGCGCTACATCCTGGCCCCCAAGGGCCTCGAGGTCGGTCAGACCATCATGTCCGGTTCTGACGCCGACATCAAGCCGGGCAACGCTCTGCCCCTCGCCGACATCCCCGTCGGTACGCTCATCCACGCCGTCGAGTTCCAGCCGGGCAAGGGCGCTGCTATCGCCCGTTCCGCCGGTAACTCCTGCCAGCTGATGGGTAAGGAGGGCAAGTACGCCATCGTCCGTATGCCTTCCTCCGAGATGCGCCGCATCCTTGTTACCTGCCGCGCCACCGTCGGTGAGGTCGGTAACGCCGATCACTCCAACATCGTCATCGGCAAGGCCGGCCGTAAGCGTCACATGAACGTGCGCCCGACCGTCCGCGGTACCGTCATGAACCCTGTCGACCACCCGCACGGCGGTGGCGAGGGCAAGAACCACACCTCTGGTCGTCCCTCTGTTACCCCCTGGGGTAAGCCGACGAAGGGCCTTCGTACGCGCAAGAAGAAGAAGGTCTCGAACCAGCACATCATTCGTCGCCGTAAGAAGTAATTTCGGATACCGAGTTTTAGGAGAAAGCACTTATGAGCAGAAGTCTCAAAAAGGGCCCGTTCGTGGAGACTCGCCTTCTCTCGCGTATCACCGCGATGAACGAGGCTGGCAAGAAGGACGTCGTGAAGACCTGGTCCCGCGCGTCCACCATCTTCCCCGAGATGGTTGGTCACACCATCGCCGTCCACGACGGCCGCAAGCATGTGCCCGTGTATGTTACCGAGTCCATGGTTGGTCACAAGCTCGGCGAGTTCGCGCCGACTCGTACGTTCCGTGGCCACAAGGCCAAATAGGGGGTTAACCGTAAATGGCAACTAAGTCTATTGAAACTGAGGCCACCGAGGTTCGCGCCGTCGCTAAGTACGTGCGTGTTTCCCCCAGCAAGGCCCGCCTGGTGGTCGATCTGATCCGCCGCAAGCCTGTCGCTCAGGCCTTCGACATCCTCCACTTCTGCGACCGCGCCGTCGCCGTGGATGTCGAGAAGGTTCTCCGTTCCGCCGTTGCGAACGCCGAGAACAACAACGGTCTGCGTGCCGACAACCTGGTTGTCGCCGCTGCCTATGTTGACGAGGGTCCGACGCTTAAGCGCATCCGTCCCCGCGCCAAGGGTTCCGCTTCTCGCATTCTGAAGCGTACTTCCCACATCACCGTCGTCGTTGCTCCTCGAAAGGAGGCGTAAAGCTGTATGGGTCAGAAAGTCTACCCCACCGGCTTCCGTCTTGGCATCACCGAGAACTGGCGCTCCCGCTGGTTCGCAGAGAAGGATTACGCTAAGACCCTCGGTAACGATCTCGAGATCCGCAAGTACCTCGAGAAGCGTCTTTCCCGCGCAGCTGTCTCCCGCGTCGAGATCGAGCGCGCTGGCGACAAGGTGAAGGTCATCATCCTCACTGCTCGCCCCGGCGTTGTCATCGGTAAGAAGGGTGCCGAGATCGATACCCTCCGCACCGAGCTCGAGAAGGTCGCTGGCGTCTCCAAGGGCCAGCTCTCCGTCGACGTTGTCGAGATCAAGCGCCCCGAGCTCGACGCCAACCTCGTTGCTCAGTCTATCGCCGAGCAGCTCGAGGGCCGCGTTGCCTTCCGTCGCGCTATGCGCAAGGCTGTCCAGTCCGCCCGCAAGGCCGGCGCTAAGGGCATCCGTATCCAGTGCTCCGGTCGTCTCGGCGGTGCCGAGATGGGCCGTCGTGAGTGGTACCGCGAGGGTCGCGTGCCTCTGCACACCCTCCGTGCCAAGATCGACTACGGCACAGCTGTCGCCAGCACCACCATGGGCGCTTGCGGCGTGAAGGTCTGGATTTACCTGGGCGAGAAGCTCCCGGGCCAGCCTGTTCCCAACCCTGCACTCGAGGGCTCTTCCCGTCCTCGTCGTCGTAACTCCGAGAGGAGGGGTCAGTAGTGCTTGCCCCTAAGCGTATTCTTCACCGCAAGGTGCAGCGTGGCTCCATGAAGGGCCAGGCCAAGGGTAATACCGAGCTGCATTTCGGCGAGTTTGGTATCCAGGCTCTCGAGGCCCATTGGATCACCAACCGTCAGATCGAGGCCGCTCGTATTGCTATGACCCGCTACATGAAGCGTGGCGGTCGTGTCTACATCACGATCTTCCCCGATAAGCCCATCACCAAGAAGCCTGCTGAGACTCGCATGGGTTCTGGTAAGGGTAACCCCGAGGAGTGGGTGGCCGTCGTCAAGCCCGGCCGCATCATGTTCGAGGTCAAGGGCGTGCCCGAGGAGGTCGCTCGCGAGGCTCTGCGTCTTGCACAGCACAAGCTTCCCATCAAGACCAAGATTGTTGCTGCCAAGAACGCCGAGCAGCGCATCGAGAAGGAGATGGCTGAGGAGGCCGCTCTCGAGGCCAAGTGGGCTGCTGAGGACGCCGCCGCCGCCAAGGAGGAGAACTAATGAAGCCCGCAGAGATTCGTGAGCTCTCGGACGCTCAGCTCGTTGAGAAGCTGAAGGAAATGCGCGCCGAGCTCTTTAACCTTCGTTTCCAGATGGCCACCAGCCAGCTGGACAACACCGCTCGCGTCAACACCGTGAAGAAGGACATCGCTCGCGTCCTCACGGAGCAGCGCGCCCGCGAGATCGCAGCGGAGAAGTCCGCTGTCGCCGAGTAGGACCTAAGGAGAGAACATGACTGATTCGCGTAACTCGCGTAAGGTCCGTACGGGTGTCGTTACCTCCGTCTCCGGTGCCAAGACCATTGTTGTCACCATCACCGAGCGCAAGCGTCACCCCAAGTACGGCAAGATGATGACCAGCTCCAAGAAGCTGCACGCTCACGACGAGGAGTGCACGGCTGGCGTGGGCGATACCGTCCGCGTTATGGAGACCCGTCCTATGTCCAAGATGAAGCGTTGGCGCCTCATCGAGGTCGTCGAGCGCGCTAAATAAGCAGTCGCTCTTACGACTTGTACGTTTCCGAAGATGTGCGTATGCCTGGCTTGCATACCACGGGCCGTATAAAGGCTGCGCACCTCTCTTCGGTTCTTAGTTCGGAGGAACATCTACCATGATTCAGATGCAAACCATGCTGAACGTCGCCGACAACTCCGGCGCTCGCAAGATTCGCTGCATCAAGGTGCTTGGCGGTTCCAAGCGTCGTTATGCAGGCATCGGCGATGTGTTCATCGGTGCTGTCCAGGAGGCTACCCCTGGCGCCAACGTCAAGAAGAAGGACGTTGTCCGTTGCGTCGTCGTTCGCACCGTTAAGGAGATCCGCCGCAAGGATGGCTCCTACATTCGCTTTGATGAGAACGCCTGCGTTGTCATCAACAACGATGGTTCGCCCGTCGGCACCCGTATCTTCGGGCCTGTCGCTCGCGAGCTTCGTGACAAGAAGTACATGAAGATCGTCTCGCTCGCTCCCGAGACCCTGTAGTTAGGGGAGATATATGTATATCAAGAAGGGCGATAAGGTCCAGGTTCTCTCTGGTAAGGATCGCGGCAAGCAGGGCGTTATCCTGCGTGCTCTCCCCGCCGAGAACAAGGTCGTTGTCGAGGGCGTTTCGGTCGTCAAGAAGGCCGTCAAGCCCAACGCTGCCAACCAGCAGGGCGGCATCGTTTCGCAGGAGGCTCCCATCGACGCCTCCAACGTCAATCTCGTCTGCCCCGAGTGCGGTAAGGTTACCCGCGTCGGTCACGAGAAGGACGGCAAGAACAAGCTGCGCGTCTGCAAGAAGTGCGGCCACAAGTTCTAAGCTGCCCGCAACATCAAGTTGCTAGCAAAGGCCCGGATGCTACGGCACCCGGGCCTTTTTTGATCCCTTGGGGACGGAGGAAAACGGATCATTACTCATTGGGTACGCATTGGGGACAGGCTTAAATGAGTGGTCGTTGGGAACGTCCCTATGTGCCGGCAGTTTGGTACGGTCCTTTGATGCCTGATGCTTCTATAGGTGTGGAGTAAAACGACCTACTCTGTCTTTTAGGGCTTTGGTGTTCCGTCCCTTTATGTTTAACAAGGATCGTTGCATGCGCATTTACGCGCATGTCATTGCGTGACATTGCGTGACATTGCGTGTAACCGCGCAAACATGTGCAAATTATGGCTATATGATGACCGTTAAGCACCTAAATACGCATATACGTGCATATACGCGCGCATTTGTGCGAATATAAAGCTGTCAGAAATGAAAGACTTTTCACGACGCAGGAGGCACATATGGCAGATTCCAAACAGGCTCCGCTTGATGCTGCGGCAGCCGCTAAGGCAGCGTTCGCTTCGGTCCAGGACAAGCCGTTCCCCGATGATATCTTTACGGCTCCCGAGCTTCGTTGGGCTGTGATCGGGTGCGGCGTTATCGCCAACCAGATGGCCCAGTCTCTCGCTCTTGCCGGTCGCAAGCTTGCGGGCGTCGCCAACCGCACGCTGTCCAAGGCTCAGGCTTTTGCTGAGCAATATGGCATCGAGAAGGTCTATGAAACGGTCGATGACCTCTACGCCGATCCGAACATTGACGCAGTCTATATCACCACCCCGCATAACACGCATATCACCTACCTGCGCGCCGCTCTGGCGGCTGGCAAGCACGTGCTCTGCGAGAAGGCCATTACCCTTAACTCCGCCGAGCTCGACGAGGCACGTGCCATTGCCGACGAGCAAAACGTGGTCCTCATGGACGCCACCACGGTGCTTCATATGCCCTTGTATCAAGAGCTGCGCCGTCGCATGGATGCCGGCGAGTTTGGCCGCATGAACCTCGCCCAGCTCAACTTTGGTAGCTACAAGGAGTACGGCGATCTGACCAATCGCTTCTACAACCGCAACCTTGCTGGCGGTGCCATGCTCGACATTGGCGTGTATGCCCTGTCCGTCGTGCGTATCTTTATGGCAAGCCAGCCCATTGAGGTCGTTTCGTTGGGCAACACCTGTGAGACCGGTGTTGACGTTGCGGGCGGCATCGTCTGCCGTAATGCCGAGCAGCAGCTGGGTGTTGTGAGCCTCACGCTCCACTCCAAGCAACCCAAGCGCTCGATTATTAGCTTCGATAAGTGCTATATCGAGGTCAACGAGTATCCGCGCGCCGATCATGCGACCATCGTGTGGACTGCGGACGGCCACCGCGAGGAGGTCCACGCCGGCACCGAGGCTTACGCCCTTTGCTATGAGATGGCCGATCTTGAGAAGGCCGTTGCCGGCGACGACTCTAAGCGCGAGCTGCTGGATTATGCTTCTGATGTTATGAAGCTTATGACCAAGCTTCGCGCCGACTGGGGAGTCGTGTACCCCGAGGAGGAGTAAGCGATGCTAGCGGAAGATAGGCTCAACGCGATCGTGTCGATGGTGCAGCAGGCCGGCTCGGTTACCGTGCCGGAGCTTGCCGAAGCCTTGGGCGTGACGGCGTCTACCATTCGGCGCGACCTGCAGACGCTCGACCGAGCGCATCGCATCGCCAAGGTCCACGGTGGAGCGACGAGTCTTGAGCGCACGCACGTGACGCGCGACCTAACGCTTAATGAGCGCAGCGACCTCCATAACGACGACAAGGAGCGTATCTGCGCCCGTGCGGCGGCACTTGTGGAGCCCGAGAGCTTTGTATACATCGACTCGGGTTCGACGACGCTCAGGCTCATCGAGCATCTTCCACACCTTGAAGATGTCACCTATGTGACCGATTCCGTGCTCCATGCTCAACGCCTTGCTTTGCGCGGCATGCGTACCGTGGTGCTGGGCGGCGAGCTCAAACCCGAGACCGAGGCGCTCGTTGGCCCCGATGCCTTGGCAACCTTAGACCGCTACAACTTCAACTGTGGCTTTTGGGGCTCTAACGGCATTGCCGCCGAGCAGGGCTTCACGGCGCCCGATATCGAGGAGGCGCAAGTAAAGCGTATCTCGATGCGCCATACGGCCAAGCGCTTCGTAATCTCGGACGCCAGTAAATTTGGCATGGTGGCGCCCGTCAAGTTCGCGGACTTCCGTGACGCAACGATTATTACCGCAGGCGATGTCCCCGCCAAGTACCGGGCAATGGACAACGTCATCACGGTCTAACAGCAGGGGACGGGCTAAGGCCAAAACCACCGCGAAGGGGCAGGAACCTTTGTGGTGGTTTTGACGTTTGTCCAGATAAAGGCACGTACGATATAATCTTTTGCCTTCTCTACTGTAGCTGTTCTCGCATCATCTTCGATCTTTGCACTGACAACGAGTGCTAATTCATACTTGTTCATGCGAAATGTTACCTCCTTTTGGTCCCGCCGAACACATGGTGAAGTGTCATTATGGAGTACGTACC